>CAMVNV010000026.1 GCA_947168935.1 uncultured Butyrivibrio sp.
AAGTAGTTGAAGATATGAAGAAGGATCTTGGTTCAGGTAACAAGAAGCCTGAAGTACTTGAGAAGCTTGCTCAGTACGAGCTTACACTTCTTGACTGGATCGAAGCTCACAAGGGCTACAGAAAATTCGTTACACTTACAACAAAGTGCTGGCCTGCATTCCAGACACAGTTCGGATTCGTTCCTTGCTATGTAAACAGCCGTCTTACAGGAAGAGGAATCCCTGTATCATGTGAGGTTGATATCTACGGAACACTTTCAGAGTTCATCGGAACAGTTATCAGTAACGATGCTGTTACTCTTCTTGATATCAACAACTCTGTACCTAAGGATATGTACAAAGAGTCAATCGAAGGCAAGTTCGATTACAAGTTCACAGATACATTCATGGGCTTCCACTGCGGAAATACATGCACAAGCAAGCTTTCATTCCATGAGATGAGATATCAGAAGATCATGGCTCGTAATCTTCCTATCGAGGTTACAAACGGAACTCTTGAAGGAGATATCGCTCCAGGTGAGATCACATTCTATCGTCTCCAGAGCACAGCAGATTCTAAGCTTCGTGCTTACATAGCTCAGGGTGAAGTACTTCCTGTTGCAACTAAGTCATTTGGTTCAATCGGTGTATTCGCTATTAAGGAGATGGGCAGATTCTACAGACACGTACTCATCGAGAAGAACTTCCCTCACCACGGTGCTGTTGCATTCGGTAACTGGGGCAAGCAGCTCTTCGAGGTATTCAAGTACATCGGTGTACCTGTAGAAGAGATTGGTTACAACCAGCCTGCAGAAGTTAAATATCCTACAGAGAATCCTTGGGCATAATAATTACCAAAGAGATATACCTGTAAAAGAGTATTTATCATCTATATTTGAAAGATCAAAGGTCGACGTTTGGATTCAGACGTCGACTTTTTTGTGCAAATGTGATAAGGCTTAAAAGGGCTATATTCCTTGAAAATAGAGCATTTTATCGGTATAATTTACTTAATTGGTTAGGGAAAAATAGCTTTTAAGGAGGAGGAAAATGTCAAAAACAGTCATTAAGCGGCTTACTGCCGTGGCGTGCGCACTTGTTATTTCCATTGCAACAGCATTTTCAGCACCACAGGCAGTTATCGATGCCCAGGCTGCACCTGTTCTTGCAAGAGGAATTGACGTATCTCACTATCAGGGTGCGATCAACTGGACAGCAGTTGCTCAGAGTGGGATTTCTTTCGCGTTTGTTCGCGTAGGTACATCAAAAACAATTGATACTCAGTATGTTAACAACCTTACAGGAGCTGCAGCAGCAGGTCTCCGCGTGGGTGTTTACTGGTATACTTATGCAATGAGCGCAGAGCAGGCAGCTAGTGAAGCTAATCTTCTACTTCAGCTTATTGCTCCATATCAGGTATCATTCCCGGTTGTAATCGATATTGAGGCTCAGTGTCAGAAGGCTCTTAATATGGAACAGCAGCAGGCAATCGTTAATACTTTCTGTACTATAGTTTCAGATGCAGGATATATGCCAATGGTATATGCAAGCAGAAACTGGTATGTACAGCGTCTTGGCGATGTTTCATGGCAGAAATGGGTTGCTCAGTATTCTGATACCAATACAATGCCTTATAGCTACGGCGTATGGCAGTATACAAGTAGCGGATCAGTACCTGGAATAAATGGCCGCGTAGATATGGATTATCTCTACACAGATTATTCTCAGATAATCATTCCTGAGGGATTCCTTACAACGGGTTCCGGTACATATTATTACAACAACTATCGCTGGCAGAAGGGATGGGTAACACCTTCTTCAGGCGGAAGATATTTCTGCGATGCAGCTAACGGCAAGGTATGGACAGGCTGGATGAATGATGGAGTTAACCAGTATTACCTTGATCCTTCAAAGGGCGGTATGGCCAGTGTTGGTCTTACAGATATTGAGAACTCCAGATACTACTTCAATGCAGATGGAATTATGCAGACAGGACTTCTTACAATAGGAGAAGGCATCCAGACATATTTTGGAGCAGATGGTAAGGCTGTAAAAGGATTCGTAGCCCTTCCTGATGGTACAAGATATTTTAACGATGACTACGTAATGCTTACAGGTCTTCAGTCTATTGGAGACAATCTCTACTATCTTGGAACAGACGGTATCATGAGAACAGGTCTCATCGGACTTGATACAGGCGTTTACTATTTTGATGCAGAAGGTAAGGCATATACAGGATTCTACACAGATGCAGCAACTGCTAAGACCTATTATTTTGAGCCAACTACACGTACAGCTGTTGTTGGACTACAGACAATAAATAAAAACCTTTACTACTTCAATGAAAAGGCTGAGATGCAGACAGGTATGATCGGTGTTAATGGCCTTAAGTATATGTTTGGTGCAGACGGCGCAGCAATAAGCGGATTCTTTACAGATCCGGCAACAGCAAAGACTTATTACTTTGATCCTAAGACACATGCAGCAGCAGTTGGTAGTGTGACAATTGATAAGAACAACTACTTCTTCGATGCTGAAGGTGTAATGCAGACAGGATTCCTTGGCGACTACTTCTATGGCATAGACGGTAAGATGGTAGTTAACCAGATGTTTAGCGATGGTGCTAACTTCTACATTTCCGGCAAAGATGGAGCTCTTCTTAAGGGGCTTTCAAAAACCAAGGACGGCACATATATGCTGGATCCTACAGATGGTCACATGGTAATCGGATTTGTACAGATTGGTGACGGATTCTTCTACTTTGGAGAAGACGGACGTATGGTTGCGAATACTACAATCAACGTCGCAGGTGTTGACTGTACATTCGACAAAAATGGTAAGCTTATTGCTCCAGAGGGACTTGTACCTCCTGTAGTAGCAGTATATTGATAAAGTTTTAAAGATCATAGAAGCTATATCAGCAGCATATAGATAAAATCAAAAGATCAAGCCCCGGCTTTATAAATAGGCCGGGGCTTGATTTGCGCAAAAAAGTGGAAACTTTGCGAAAAATGTGATAAAGTATATAGGCGATTTTAAGAATCGAAATATGAAAAAAGGGTAATTGGAGGTAAGTGAAAGATGACTATAGAACAGGCTAAAGAAAAGCTTGCTAAATACGGACAGGAACACGTCCTGAAGTATTACGATGAACTTTCTAAAGAGAGCAAAGAAGCTCTTTTACAGCAGATAGAAGATACTGATTTTGAGGTACTTTCTAAGTGCTCAGAACTTGGTAAAGGTGGAAACCGCGGAGAATTTTCTCCTCTTGCAGCAATGCAGCTTCCTGAAATAGAGGCAGGTAGGGAAGAGTTCGAAAAAATCGGTATCGAGACAATTAAGGCAGGTAAGACAGCAGCAGTTCTTCTTGCAGGCGGTATGGGAACTCGTCTTGGTTCAGACAATCCTAAAGGAATGTTTGATATTGGTCTTACAAAAAATGTATATATTTTCCAGAGACTTTTTGAAAACCTCATGGATAGCGTTGACGCAGCAGGCGGCGCTTTCATTCATCTTTTCATCATGACTAGTGAAAAGAATCATGAAGCAACAGTAAACTTCCTTACAGAAAAGAACTTCTTTGGTTATCCAAAGGATAAGGTAACATTCTTCAAACAGGATATGGCACCTGCTTCAGACTATAATGGCAAGGTTTACATGGAAGGAAAGGACCGTATCTCAACATCACCTAACGGTAATGCTGGATGGTTCTCATCTATGATCAGAGCTGGCCTTCTTGATGTTATTCATGCAGAAGGAATTGAATGGATCGATGTATTTGCAGTAGATAACGTACTTCAGAGAATCTGCGATCCATGCTTTGTAGGTGCTACAGTTAAGCGCGGCGTAAGCGTTGGTGCCAAAGTTGTTAAGAAGAACGCTCCTGATGAGAAGGTTGGTGTTATGTGTCTTGAAGATGGAAAGCCTTCAATCGTAGAGTACTACGAGCTTTCTCAGGAAATGATGGATGCTAAGGATGAAAATGGTGATCCTGCTTATAACTTCGGTGTAATCCTTAACTATCTTTTCAATGAAAAGGCTCTTGAAGAGATCGCTTCCAAGGAACTTCCTCTTCATGTAGTTGAGAAGAAGATCCCATATATCGATGACAATGCTGAGCTTGTTAAGCCTGAAAAGCCAAACGGATGCAAGTTCGAGCAGCTCGTTCTTGATATGATTCATATGCTTGATTCTTGTCTTCCTTATGAAGTTGTAAGAGAGAAAGAGTTTGCTCCTATCAAGAATCCTACAGGTGTTGACTCTGTAGAATCAGCAAGAGAGCTTTGCAAGCTTAACGGAATTGAGCTCTAATGACAAAGAAATGCTAAAAACTTAGTAGCCATAATATGGTTCCTGGACAAATGGGTCTTTTGGAATCATAATATGGCTATTATCTTATATATTAGAAATATAGATTTTTGTGAGTATCATACATAAATCTGCTGCACAGACTGTAAAATATTATAAGAAAGTGAAATGGTGATTTTACAAGTCAAAGCTCTGTTAACATTTTGACAGCTTTAAATAACATGTTGTTATTGAAGATAAACTAACTGGCATTTATAATTCAAGCATAAGAACAAGTTTGGAAGTTTTAAATTAGATAACGTTTTTATGCACTCTTAGGAGGAAAACATTATGACAATTTTAGTAACAGGCGGAACAGGATATATCGGCAGTCATACAGTAGTTGAACTGCAGAATGCCGGATATGATGTAGTAGTAATGGATAACCTTAGCAACTCATCAATGAAAGTTCTTGACAGAGTTGAGGCTATTACTGGCAAGAAGGTTCCTTTCTACGAAGCAGATATAAGAAACCGTGAAGACCTCGAGAAGATCTTTTCACAGGAAAAGATTGATGCTGTTATCAACTTTGCAGGACTAAAGGCAGTTGGCGAATCAGTTCAGAAGCCTTGGGAATATTATGAAAACAATATATCAGGAACATTAGTTCTTCTTGATGTAATGAGAAAGCATAATGTTAAAAATTTCATCTTCTCATCATCAGCTACAGTATATGGAAATCCTGCAATCATCCCGATCACAGAGGAGTGTCCAAAGGGCGTATGCACAAACCCTTATGGATGGACCAAGCACATGCTTGAGCAGATCCTTACAGATATTCAGAAGGCAGACAACGAGTGGAATATAGTACTTCTTAGATACTTCAACCCTATCGGCGCTCATAAGTCAGGTACTATGGGTGAAAATCCTAATGGTATTCCAAACAACCTTATGCCTTACATCACACAGGTTGCAGTTGGAAAACTTGATCACCTCAATGTATTTGGTGATGATTATGATACTCCTGACGGAACAGGCGTTCGTGATTACATCCATGTAGTTGACCTTGCCAAGGGACATGTTAAGGCTCTTAAGAAGCTTGAGCCAGGAACAGGTCTTTCACTTTACAACCTTGGAACAGGTGTTGGCTACAGCGTACTTGATATCGTAAAGAACTTCGAGGAAGCTAATGGAGTTAAGATCCCTTATGAGATCGCTCCAAGAAGAGCCGGCGATATCGCTACATGTTACTCGAACGCAGAGAAGGCTGAAAGAGAACTTGGCTGGAAGGCTGAGAACGGCATCCGCGAGATGTGCGAGGATTCATGGAGATGGCAGAAGAACAATCCTAACGGATACGAAGACTGATAGATTGGCGCCATCATGTCAAGTTAATATAGGCATAATACCAAGGCTCCGCAGTAATGCGCGGAGTCTTTTTTGTAGCACAAGGCCGTCAAGCGAAACTATGCTTGCATATTGTTTCATTTGACGGCCGTAAGAACATGGAGCACGATAGTGCGGAATGTTCGCGTGCGTAATCGAGTAGGAGCCAGCCTACTCGATTCTCAAAATGACGCTTTATCATGTCAAATGTACCGTTCGTCGTATAATAAAACAAATTTACTTAAGGGTGATAGTATATAAACAAGCTTATCTATGCTCTTTCATGGAAAGAGTAGCAAAATCCAGATTGCAATTTTCTTCGTTTTGGTGCAAAGTAATATAAGCACGGGAAGGAAATGAAGAAAATGTTTAGATTATGGGTCAGATTATTCAAAGACAATCACATGCAAAAAGATACAGTCATATGCAATGACGAAGAAGATACCAGAACACATAAAGTTATGGGGAGTCTTGAAAAGGCATGCTATGAGATGGATCTTCCCAAACCAATCTGGCTGTCAGTTAACGTAAATGACTTCAAAAGACATAGTAAATGCAGATTTACTCAGGACAGTTTTATAGAAGAAGTTCCATTTGATTATATGGAAATATGTGTTATTGAAGAAGATTAAACCGGGCATGAAAGGGGAATAACATGAACGAAGTAAAAGATAATAACTACACGCAGAATACTGGTGCGTATGGTAATACAGGCACAAATTATTCTGTAAATAATGGAATGCAGAATAATGGATACCAGTATGGCGGATATGACAACAATCCTCCTAAGAAAAAGAAGAAAAAGGGTAAGAAAATTGTAGCTTCTTTAATCGCCCTTTTACTTGTAGCTGGACTTGGAACAGGCGCGGTATATGTTGCTAAGAACAAGGATATTTCATTAAAGGGACTCCTTGATAATAAAGATGAAAAAGAAGTAGCTACAGAGCAAACTCCTAAAGATGCAGATAAGACAGAGGAACCTCTTGTTGTTGCAACAGACGTATCTGCCCTGGTTGAAAAGGTTATGCCTTCTATAGTTAGTATTGATAATACTTATATGGTAGACCTTGAAGATTATGGTTATGAAGATGGTGAAGGATTAAGTGGCGGCTCAGGTTCAGGAGTTATCCTTGGCCAGAATGATACAGAGCTTCTCATTGTATCTAATAACCATGTAGTTGAAAATGCAGATGATCTTTCTGTTCATTTTGTAAATGGTACAAGTAAGAAAGCTTATATCAAAGGTACAAACTCAGGAATGGATCTTGCAGTTATTGCAGTTCCGCTTACAGAAATAGATGATGCTACATTGAACTCAATTGCTTTTGCAACAATCGGAGATTCTGATAAGTTAACTCTCGGTGAGCCTGCGATAGCAATTGGTAACGCTCTTGGTATGGGTCAGTCAGTAACAGTTGGTGTTATCAGTGCTTTAAACAGAAAACTTCCTAATGAGGATGGTTCTGAAGCAATATTTGTTCAGACAGATGCTTCTATCAATCACGGTAACTCAGGTGGAGCATTATTAAATATAAAAGGTGAACTTATAGGAATCAATTCAAGAAAAATAGTTACAGAAGGTGCTGAAGGTATGGGATATGCTATTCCGATCTCAGTAGCTAAGCCAATCATCGAGGATCTCATGGATAACGGATCCAAGCAGAAGGCTTCTAAAGACAACAGAGGTGTTCTTGGTGTAACAGCATATACACCTACAGGAGTTGAAGGCGCATATATCTCATCTGTTGATAGCGGAAGCGCTGCAGAAGAAGCAGGCCTTGAAGTTGGTGATATTATCATCGAGATCGAGGATGCTAAGATTTCTTCCAGAACAGACCTTGATACGAACATGGCATACTATGAGGCAGGTCAGACAATTAAGGTTACAGTTCTCAGAAAAGGTAGTAATGGATACGAAGAAGTAGAAGTTGAAGTTACACTTAAGGAACAGAAAAAGTCTAAGTCAAACAGCTCAGACGACAAAGAGTCTGATAAGAAAGACTCCGATGATGATAAGAAGGATTCTGACGACTACGAAGATGGTGGTGACTACGGAAACGGTGACGATTACGAAGATGGTGATGGTTACGATGACGGAGACGACTACGAGGAAGAGGATCCTGAATCAGAAGATGGTGGAAGCGACGGAGATGACTTCGGTTTCTAAGGCTTAACCAAATAATAAATTACCCTTTTGTGATTAAGATATATAAAAGCCATTTTGAGGAATTAATAAAACCTCAAAATGGCTTTTTGTTTTTTGAAAATATCAGGTTTTGAAATAGTAAAGCTTATATATTTTACTCTTTAAGCCTGAAGGAATGCATACTGGCTATCGTAAAGATTATGGTAGAAGCCTCCAGGTATCTTTAAGAGCTCTTCGTGGGAACCCTTCTCCTGGATCTTACCATCATCTACATACATGATGCAGGTTGCATTCTTGATGGTACTAAGTCTGTGAGCAATGATGAAAGAAGTTCTACCTTTAAGCATTTCCTGAAGACCTTTCTGAAGAAGGATCTCTGTCTCAGTATCAATACTGGAAGTTGCTTCATCAAGTATCAGGATCTTTGGGTTAGCAAGAACAGCTCTTGCAAAGGATATAAGCTGTCTCTGACCTGCAGAGAGTCTGCTTCCTCTTTCATTGACCTGTGTGTTATATCCGTCTTCAAGGCCTTTGATAAAGTCGTGAGCACATACGGTTTTGGCAGCAGCTATTACTTCTTCGTCAGTAGCATCTTTATTACCATAACGAATATTGTCCATTATGGTTCCGGAGAAGATGAAGCTGTCCTGCATCATAACGCCCATCTGCTGACGTAGGGACTTAATGGTAACATCACTTATATCAGTTCCATCAATAAGAACCTTGCCGCTTTCAACGTTATAGAATCTGCTGATAAGGTTAACGATAGTAGATTTACCTGCTCCGGTAGGACCTACTATAGCATAGGATTCACCTGCACCAACTTTGAAGCTTACATCGTGAAGAATCTCAACTCCGTCGTCATAAGCAAAGCTAACATTCTGGAATTCTACATCGCCCTTTATCTCAGGCATTTCCTTGGCGCCTTCCTTATCCTTAACTGTTATCGGAGCGTCAATGGTCTCAAAGATACGTTCAAGATAGGAAATTGCTGTAAGAAGCGAATTATAAAAGTTTGCAAGTGTCATAATAGGCTGCCAGAATCTTGAAACATATCCGACGAAGGCAGTTAAGAGACCAACTGTGATAGCAGTTTCTCCGTGTGTAAGCCAGCCAATACCAAGAACATAGATAACAGAGGTCGTGATAACCGTAATATTCTCGATTACAGGGCTTAGGATGAAGTTATATTTAACAGCGTTCATCCAGGCGCTTCTTGATTCCTTGTTAAGTCTGTTGAAGAGGACTGTATTAGTATCTTCTCTGACAAAAGACTGTGTGACCCTGATTCCGTTGATACTTTCAGCTATGTATGCGTTAAGGTTTGACTGTTTATTACTCTGTATCTGCCAGGCTCTTCTCTGTCTGTTTTTTACAAAAAGGATGATAGCAGTAAGTATTGGAAGACCGCACAGGCATATAAGAGTAAATCTTACATTCAGCATCAGCATGAATATCAGGATGAATACAAGCGAGAACATATCTGTAATGGTATTAACGATACCATTGGACAGAAGATCGCTTAGATTATTAACATAGTTAACAACCCTAACCTGGATCTTGCCGTGGGGCTTGTCATCGTAGTAGGAAAAGGGGAGCTTTTGCAGATGTACAAAGAGCTCGCGCCTAAGGTTATAGATGACGCCCTGACCAACTCTTGATGTAAGTTTGATCTTGTACTTCATGATGACAGCACAGGTTATACCTACAAGGAGCGCCAGGATAGCATTGATTATAATAAGGCGGACAGCCTTATCCGGTGTATATACATTGTTGTAAACAGTATCTGAGATGATATCCATGACATTCTTCATAAAAAGAGGAATGAGCATGGAAATGGCACTTGATATTACCATTATGATAACGGCGATAGTCAGATCCTTTTTATAGGAACCGACATAGTGCGCCAGTCTTTTGAGCTGGTTTATGTCAAAACCGCTTTCCAGTTCTTCGTCTTGTTCAATTTTATTTCTGGCCATTATGCGGTCTCCTTTCTTTTCATGATCTCATCGAATTCACCGTACTGATGCTCGAATACTTTCTTGTAGTAGCCATCCTTGGCGATAAGCTCATCGTGAGTTCCGGACTCGGATATACGTCCGTTTTCTACAACGAGGATCACATCTGCATCCTTAATGGAAGAGATACGGTGAGCAATGATAAATACTGTATGTCCGTTTAGCTTTTTAAGATCGCGCTGAATCTCAGCTTCTGTCTCCATATCAACAGCAGATGTTGTATCATCAAGGATCAGGATAGACGGCTCTTTGAGAAGTGCTCTTGCAAGAGAGATCCTCTGACGCTGACCACCGGAAAGGCCTACACCTCTTTCGCCGACAACTGTGTCATATCCATCATCCATCTTGGAGATGAAGTCATCAGCATCAGCCATCTTTGCAGCCCACTTAACCTTTTCGAATGGACAGTCAGGGTCTGCATAAGCGATATTACCTTCAATAGTATCTGAGAAAAGAAATATATCCTGCATGGCAATACCGATTCCATCACGCAATCTGTGAAGATCAAGGTCCTTAACATTGATGCCGTCCATAAGAACTTCACCCTTTGTTGTGTCAAAGAATCTGCACATAAGATTCATGATGGTAGACTTACCTGAGCCTGTTGCACCGATGATACCTACTGTCTGACCCGGCTTTATGTGGAAGCTTACATCATGAAGGACAGGTTCATCATCAACTGTGTAGGATACGTTTCTAAACTCGACTTCGCCCTTAATCTTATCGACTTCCTTAGGATAGCGGGGAGTCTGGATATCAGGTTTTTGAGTGATAGTCTGGTATATCTTTTCTACAGAAGTTGTAAATCTGTGGTAGTCATTAATGAGCCAGCCCATAAACTGAAGAGGGTTATTGAGCATCCACAGATAGCTGTTGATCATAACGAGGTTACCAAGTGACATGTAACCATAAATGCACATGATACCACCTGCTACCATGAGGATGAAGGTGAGCATGTTTGAAAGGAGCATAAATATAGGCACATATTTGGTCCATACTCTTGCTGCTTCAAGCTCAGCCTCTTTGTACTGGGCATTTTCCTTATCAAATTTTTCGATCTCGTAGTCTTCTTTGGCAAAGGCTCTTACAACTCTGTTACCACTTATGTTCTCCTGAACAAAAGCGTTGAGTGAAGAGAACTTGTCTCTGATGTTCATAAACTTAGGCTTTATGGTCTTGGACTGTGAGTAAGTCATGAAAGCTGTAATAGGAAGAACCAGGATCATGGCAAGACCTATCCTGAAGTCTACAGAGAAGATCATGAACAAAGCTATGGTGAACAGGAGCACGTTTTCATAAATGTTGTAGATTACAAACGCAACGAAGTGACGGATTGCCATCATATCGCCTGTCTGTCTGCTCATAAGGTCACCGGTTCTGCTTCTATTGTAGAAGGCAAAGTCCTTCTCGAGTAGATTCCTGTATACACCGTCACGCATGTCATAGAGCATATCCTGTGATGCTGTTTCAAACAGATATAGGAAGATAAGCCTGAAGATAGCTCTTACAAGCGTGATGCCGATCATCAGAAGAAGGAACTTTGGAAGAAGATCCATCCTGATGTTTTTGCCATCGCCAATGATATCATCTACGATGAAGCCTGTAATTCTGGGATTAATGATTGCCAGAATGGAGGTAGCTGTAACAAGGATAAGTCCTAGGGCTACTTTCCATGTGTACTTTTTGAGGTAGGAATAAAACCACCTCATTGCCGATTGTCTTTTTTTGATTTTCATAATATCCCCTCATACCAAAAAATATTGCCAGATGAAAATTTTATATAAAATTGCTTTGCCATAAGCAATCCGTATTTTTAATGATAGACTGTTGCTTTATTTTTACAATGATATATATTGTTTAAGATTGATTTATTTTGCTTTTTTGAGATAGTATAATAAAGATATTGTAAAGCAACCATTTTTAAAAACAGGCATATAGCAAAGCGATTCGTGAGTTTGATAGATATGAAACGTTTGATAAACTGTGCTTTTTGAAAGGGAACCGTCATGATAGCAGTTGAAGGAATTGGTTATAGATATGTTCATCAAAGCGGCTGGGAGATAAACAGACCTGATGGTCTTCAAAATTATCTTTTCCTGCATATAGAGACGCCTTCGGATATTCTGGTGGGAGATGAGATGGTCTATTATCCTGAGCCTTGCTTTATATTGTTCAAAAAGGGCCAAAGGCAGCACTTTCACAACCATGAGAAGATGACATATATAGACAGCTGGGTGCATTTTGATACGGATGGCAGTGGTGATGAAATAGACAGGCTTATAGATGAACTTGAGATTCCAAGTGGCAAGCCTGTGGTCTTATATAATACGGTAGAACTAAATGATCTGTGGCAGCTTGCTGATTCGGAGTTTCACCAGGCTGGTGGTCACAGGAAGGATCTTATTGATATGAAAATGAGGGTCCTTATCTATAAATTTGCAGATGTAATGCATGCTGAGAGTAAGACTCCCAGTAAGTTTAACCGCTACAGAAGGTCTTTTGGCGAACTTAGAAACAGCATATTCAGCGGCAATAATGCTGCGGCCATTACAGACGTTACTGAACTTGCCAAGTCCCAGAATATGAGCCTTTCATATTTCGAACATGTATATAAGGAACTCTTTCATGTGCCAGTGACCAAAGATATCATCAAGAGCAGGATTAGCTATGCCAGATATCTTCTGCGTTCTACGGATAATTCCATTCAGGATATAGCCAGATACTGTGGCTACGAAAATATAGAACATTTTAACCGTCAATTTAAGGCTACAGTTGGCTATACGCCTACAATGTTCAGGAGCAGGTAATAAATCATATTAATTTAATATATTTTTTCTTGCCAATATGGGTTTATGCGCATATACTTAGAATGCTGAAATCGTTTTTACATACATTGTTGAATTAAAATTCAATAATGCTTAGGGCTCTGATCTTGCCAAAGACCAGTCGCCAGGCTAGTTTTGCAGTTTTGTTTTAGAAAGAAAGGTTTTTATGAGCAGTATTTTTAACAATGACGACAACAAGGAAAAGACAGACGCTATGGATTTTCGTGAGGTAGATGATAAGGGAGAATCCACAGTTAATAACACAGATTCAAAAGACTCTGACAATAAGGATAGTGATTTTGAAGATATCTGCTTTATATGCAGACGCCCTGAATCCAAGGCTGGCCGCATGTACAAGCTTCCTAATCATATATGCGTGTGCGAGGATTGTATGCACCGCACCATGGATACTGTAAGTCAGTATGATTACAACAACCTTCTCAATAACCCTGAGCTCATGAACCAGCTTAACAAGAACAGCGGTATTACATTCATGAATCTTGGGGACCTTGGCTCTAACCTTCAGGGAGGAATCCCTAATTCACAGAAGATCAAGAAGTCCAAGAAAAAAGAGGAAGAGGAAACAATAGACATTAAGAAGATTCCCGCTCCTCACAAGATAAAGGCACAGCTTGATGAATATGTTATCGGACAGGATCAGGCCAAGAAGGTTATCTCAGTTGCAGTTTATAACCACTACAAGAGAGTTGCTACAGGCACTATGGATGATATTGAGATCGATAAGTCCAATATCCTTATGATAGGACCTACAGGTAGTGGTAAGACATATCTTGTTAAGACACTTGCCCGTCTTCTTGATGTACCGCTTGCAATAGCAGATGCTACATCACTTACAGAAGCAGGTTATATCGGTGATGATATCGAGAGCGTTATCTCTAAGCTCCTTGCGGCAGCAGGCAATGATGTTAAAAAGGCTGAGCGCGGTATCGTATTTATCGATGAGATAGATAAGATCGCCAAGAAGAAGTCTACAACAGCAAGAGACGTAAGTGGTGAGTCCGTACAGCAGGGAATGCTCAAGCTCCTTGAAGGATCAGAAGTTGAAGTTCCTGTAGGCGCTAATTCCAAGAATGCTATGGTACCTCTTACTACAGTTAATACAAGGAATATCCTCTTTATCTGTGGTGGTGCTTTCCCGGATCTTACAGACATAATCAAGAACAGACTTAACAAGTCTTCATCAATCGGATTTAACTCTGAGCTCAAAGATAAGTATGATGACGAGGACCTTCTTTCATATGTAACAACAGAGGATATCAAGAAATTCGGTATGATCCCTGAGTTCCTTGGACGACTTCCTATTGTTTGTACCCTTTCAGGTCTTACCAAGGAAACTCTTATCACAATCCTCAAAGAGCCCAAGAATGCTATTCTTAAGCAGTATCAGAAGCTCCTTGAGCTTGATGAAGTAGACCTTAGATTTGATGACGGAGCGCTTGAAGCTATTGCAGAAAAGGCTCTGGAAAAAGACACAGGAGCTCGTGCTCTTCGTTCTATCATCGAGGAATTCATGCTTGATATCATGTATGAGATCCCTAAGGATGACAACATCGGAAGAGTAACTCTTACAAGAGATTACATCGAAGGCACAGGCGGACCTCAGATCGAGATCAGAAGCGAGAGAGTCAAGGTTGACAGCCCTAAGGAAAAAGAAGCTATCGAAGATAAGTCAGAGAAGGAATAATTTTATATATGATATGCGAAAGGCTTCATGATGTGATTCATGAGGCCTTTTTATTTGTCCTCTAAATAATCAGAAAATTCAAGGGGTTTATTGATAATATTCTGCTTTTATGATAGTATTAATTTGAATAAATATATAAAAAAGAGAGGCGTAGCGATGGAGAGCAGTCCACGCAGAAGTATGGCAAGCATGTCAGTATGGCTCGGCATCACGTCCATAATATTTTATAGTACCGGTTTTATTGCGATAATACTGGGAGGCGTAGCCATAGTACTGGCACTTCTTTCAAGAGGTAACAGTAAGAAGCTTACACGCAAGGCTGTTATAGGACTTGTTATAGGAATAATTGGTGTATCTATCACATATATAACAGTTGCAGTTATAGCTTACAGGATCTTTACCGATCCTTCTGTTGTAGCAGCAGTGGAAGCGTTCAGACAGAGCAATACAATTGATAATTACAACAATCTGTATGATGCGATCATGAACAGTACAGGTGTTATACCTCAGTAGAATATAGATAGACAATGTAGTCCGGATGGTATTAAGAGGGATTGCATATGATAAGAATAAACGCTATAGGATACGGATATGGTTATAGCGGATACGGCACATCTTCAGTTTCTTCGGCGGGTGAGAGCAAGTCAGTAGTTAATCCCGGAGAATCAAATGTTAAGTCGGCAGGCAGGAAATCTTCTCCTGCAGAGTGTGAGACGTGTCAGAATCGTAAGTACCAGGACGGATCCGATGAAATGGTATCATTTAAGACTGCTCAGCACATAAGTCCCGCTGAAGCAGGATCAAGAGTAAGAGCACATGAGCAGGAACATGTGTCGAATGCTTATGCCAAGGCAGCCCAGAACGGCGGCAAGGTCCTTCAGGCATCAGTAAGCATTCATACAGCTGTATGCCCTGAATGTGGAAGGACATATGTATCCGGCGGAACTACTACTTCTCAGATCAAATATACTAACGTAGACAATCCCTATCAGAAACAGCGCAAAGCCGCTGATGCAGGGCTTCTTACAGGAATGAATGCAGATTATTCTGTATAAATAATTATAAAAGGACAATATAATTTAATGGCTAAAGCAGCAGGCATTTCAACTTCTATGGTCAAAGCCACGGCCAGAGAAAGACTTCTTGGTAACTATGGAACGATAATAGCTGCCAGTATCGTGGTTGATATTTTTTATTTTGCGAGTATGCTTTTCATACAGCGGATAACAAACATTTATATATCGCTTGCAACGGAGATCATAATTGATCTCCTTTTTGGCGTATTTATTTCAGGAAGAAGTTATATGCTTATGAACCTGGCTTTTGATCAGCCGGTGACATTTGGAGACCTCTTTTTTGGATTTAAGCAAAATCCTGACAAAGCAATCCTTATCCAGCTGATCTATACAATTGCTATCATCATTTTGCAGATACCTATGTTTTTGAACACATTTGGTCTGATAACTCCAATCATGCTCCTGTATGGAACACTTATTCTCCTTGTTCCATATATTATCTTTTCAGTTGCTATGTCACAGACCTTTTTCCTATTACAGGACTTTCCGGATAATTCAGTAAGACAGCTCGTAAAAAAGAGCGTGAAGATCATGCGCCATAACTATCTTAAGTATATCTGGCTGGTTCTTAGTTTTATCCCTATGATCCTTATTGGAATCATTACATTTTTTGTTCCTCTGTTATGGGTTGAAGCTTATTACAATGCCAGCAGAGCCATGTTCTACAAGGAACTAATTTCCCAAAAAGAAAAGGCTGTAAACGCCTGATAATACATTTTAAAATGCCCTGCATGAAGGAGATATATGGATCTCACAGATATCACTCGCAGTATGGTAAGAAGTAAGGAACCTGTAGCGCTTAGAAGGCTCGACACTCCCTGGACTGAAAAAGTGCTTGAATCAGTATGTCCAAAATCAGAATATCCAAGACCCCAGTTCGAAAGAGATAGTTACGTATCTCTAAACGGAATCTGGGGTTTTTGTGTTACAAAATCTGCTGCGCTTCCCCGTAAGAAGGATATAAGTGGCAGGATAAGAGTGCCTTTTTCTCCTGAAAGCGCTCTTTCTATAGTGGATGAAACTTCACAAAACAAGGAAACTTTTCTTCCCCATGTGCTTAAACCTGATGAATATCTGTGGTATTACAGAAAGGTTGAAGTAGATAACAGGCCCTCTAAAAATGCCCGCCTTTGGCTTCACTTTGGCGCTGTGGACCAGATCTGTGACGTATATATTAATAGTCACGCTGCGGCACATCACGAAGGAGGATATCTGCCCTTTACAATAGATGTAACTTCTTTTCTGAAAAAAGAGTCTGAAAATGATTCTTCAGATAATGAGGCAAAAGAATTTTTTGACATAAAGGTCTGTGTAAAAGATGTAACTGATACTTCCTGGCTTTCAAGAGGTAAGCAGACACTTCGAAGAGGCGGCATGTTTTATTCTGCGCAGAGCGGAATATGGCAGAGCGTATGGATGGAGTGGGTTCCTGAAACTATGATATATAAGGTGGTAGTTGAACCTCAAAGTGACCTTAAAACTGCCCTTATAAAGCTTACGGTGTCAAAACCCTGCGATGTAATAATTCGAAGGTTGCCAGATACTAATGAAGATAAAGCTCCTGATAATAAACTGTTTGGGAAGATAATAGAAAGGGACACGTTTAAGCCCTGCGATCCCCTTGAATCCCAGACAGATCACGAGATACTTTCGTCAGATACGATCCCGTTTGATGTAAGATATGCATATTCTTCTGAGATCAAAGTTCAGATTGAGGATGTTAAAATCTGGTCACCTGAGGATCCGCATCTATATCATTTTGAAGTTGTTGCCAATGGTGCAAATGGAGAATCCGACAGAGTAACCTCCTATTTTGGTATGAGAACCTATACCATGGAAAAAGATGAAAAGGGTATTCTGAGGTTTTGCCTTAATCATAAACCCTATTTTATCAAAGGGGTATTAGACCAGGGATACTGGCCTGATGGTCTTATGACGGCACCTTCGGATGCTGCTCTTATCTATGACATCAAGACCATGAAAAAGCTTGGCTATAATACCCTTCGTAAGCACATCAAGATAGAGGAAGCAAGATACTATTACCACTGTGACAGACTTGGAATGCTGGTTATTCAGGATATGGTCAGTGGAGGAACTACCTATGACAAGCCGCTTGTAACCTATCTTCCGAATATTTTCCCAAATCTTATGCAGACATTTGATGATTCTGCTAAGAGTTATAAATTCCTCGCAAGATCGGATGAGGCAGGTAGAAAGGCTTTTGTAACTGAGATGCGGAATACTGTAATGTATCTCAAGAACAGTGTTTCTATAGCGATATGGACTATCTTCAACGAAGGCTGGGGACAGTTTGATGCGGCAACTCTTCCCGGAGTGCTTAAGTTTGTTGACAGCACAAGGCCTATAGATGCGGCCAGTGGCTGGTTTGATCAGGGTTCGGGAGATTTCAACAGCATACATAATTACTTCAGAAAGCCTAAAGTGCCTTATGATAAGTATGAAAGAGCCTGCTTTATTTCTGAATGCGGGGGACTAACATATTATGATCCTGATCACAGCGCAAGCAGGAAGACCTATGGATATGCAACATACAAGAGCAGGAAAAAACTGAATGAAGAGTATGGAGAGTTTATTCACCTCGAGCTTCTTCCTCTTGAACCAAAGGGCCTGTGCGGCTTTGTCTATACTCAGGTAAGTGACGTTGAAGATGAAGTAAATGGACTTCTCACCTATGACAGAAGAGAAGTTAAGATTAAGACAAGGATCTATTGACATATAAAGTAATAGTTGCGAATATGTCTAAAGGATTTTATGGATATACCTGTTTGAAGCGGGGATGATATTGGAAGGGTGATTAGTAATGTTAAAAAAAAGAATTGCAATGTCTGTGTTTGGCGTACTTATATGCGGGTTTTCTGTAGGCATCTTTAAACTTGCAGCATTTGGAGTAGACCCATTTCAGGCATTTATGAGCGGGATAGATCACATGATCCCTATCAATTTTGGAACCTTGTATGTAATAGTTAATGCAATCTTGTTATCGTTTAGCCTTGTGTTTAACAGGAAAAAGATAGGTATCGCTACCTTCATAAACCTGTTTTTACTTGGCTATGTAACACAGTTTAGTCTGGCTCTTTTGCAAAAGATATTCCCAGATCCGTCTATTGCGGTAAGGGCGGCAGCGCTTGTGATCGGAATAGTGGTCATATGCTTTGGCTCAGCCTTCTATATGACAGCAGATCTTGGAGTATCAACTTACGATGCTGTTGCTATTATCATGGCAGATACCTGGCACCTTGGTAAGTTCAAGTATCTGAGGATCACTACAGATATTGTGTGCGTAGTACTTGGAGTTGTGCTCTTCCTTACAAGCGGCGGTATATGGAAGGATATACCTACATTTGCTGGAATTGGAACTATTATTACAGCCTTTTTCATGGGACCACTTATTGAGTTCTTTAATGAAAAAGTCGCAAGACCTATACTAAACAAATAAGAAAACAGGGGCGTTTCTTGAAGAAATGCCCCTGTTTTAAAGTGCGTTATTATATAAGTATTATTGTGAAACTACGTTTTTCTTTATTTTTCTACTATTTCATCTCCGATCAAAATATAATATTTACTGTCTGGACTGGTAAAACCTATTAGATGACTCTTACCACCCTCAGAATGAAGCAAATGGCAGTAGTCACATATTGTTTCGACATCACCTGATTCTGTTCCTACACTGCATAGATACATGTCATCTTTTATGAAGAAGCATCTTTCAGAAAAAGGATCCCACAAAAGAGAATCGTTAATTTTGTTTCCCTGGTCAGCTACCATGACAGGGGCTGCACCATCTGAAAGTGAAAGGTAATAAATATCATTATCCATAATGAACCAGATTTTATCCAATTCCTTATTTGTGACATAATCAACACTAAAATCACCAACGCTGTAAAGCGTGTTCATATTAACCTTTTTTCCATCGTAAGTGAACTTTACTAAAGACCCATCAGAAGATGCTATGCAGGTGGGACCTTCATCTGTAATAGCTGTGCTAAAGAGTCGGGCGGCTTGATCGTCTTTGGTGAGCCATACAATCTCAGGAACAGACCCTGAAAAAGCATAGCATTCATCAAAGGAATGCATCATTAGAACATCTGAAAAGCAGTCTGTATCAAGAATGTAATGATCTGAAAAAAAGGATATAGGCATACTAATGCCTCTCGCTACATCAAAGTGAAGTTCCTCTGTATCCTCGGTTATGATCAATGGCTCGCCATTACCAGTTTTATAGTACTTGACACCTTCGTCATCCATGAACATTATCTGTTTACATTCTTTGTCATAATAACTTTCAAGTAAATATTCGTTGCTTAGAGTTACTTCTTTTTCGTGATCTATGCATTTGAAATAATCTTTAGAGCCTCCGTATTGATTGAAATAGATCATACTGGCATCATTTGAAACAGCTACAACACTCGTTCTGTCATCGGCATCGTAAACATGCTTTTCTATACCTATTCCAACTGTGCATATTTTCTCATTTCCGCCATAAACAGATATTGCAACGACTGTTCCATTAGGTGAAATACAGGCAGCTACAACATTTCCAATATAAAGAGACTCTTTTGTCTGATTCCAGGTATCATAGATGAATAGTTCTTCTTTTCCGCTTCCCTCTTCTCCAGCAACATAGTAGCAGTAACCACCATCAAAGCATATTCCGGCATCGTTAACTCCTGTTGCTATCTCTGTCATATTAAGATCAGCATCTATGTAATAACATACATTGTCATAGACAAGAACAGCTTCAGAAGCATCAGCATTTACAGTCATTTCCAGGTAGTATCTTTCGCCGTCATGAAAATCCTTTATGATCTTTCCGTCTGAATTATATATATACTGATCAGTCTGGCAGATAGTGGGACCGTCATAGTTTTTGGTGCGGCGGCTTTTTGCTGAATCACTTGTATTTGAATCCTTTTCATCTGAAGAAGCGCCACCTGTGTCATTGTCAGTATCCTCAGTTTTATCATCAAGATCTTTATTTAAAGATGGCGAACCATTTTGGATGGAAGAACCAATGAATGCGATGAGCAAATATCCGGAAAGTGCTATTACAACAGCGAGTACTGCTGTGAGAATAGTTGTAAGTATTTTTTTATTTCCATTGCTTTTCATAAATTTAGAATCCTTTCAAAAACATTAATCCTTAAACATAGATTACAAGAACGTCAAAAGTATCTCCGTTTTGGTCATTAAAGAAGTGGAAGGTTGTGGCACCTTTTTTAACAGGGGTGAAGGTGACTTTAATAGTTCCATCATCTGTGAAATGGTCATCCCAGGCAGCAGTGATCCTCTTGTTATCTCCCTGAAGATCACAGGTTCCATAAAAACTCATGGTAACGTTAATGGAAACCTCTTCTCCGCTTGTTGTCACAACGTAGCTGTCAGCATAAAATCTTCCGCTACCTTCTTCAGCTTCAGCGTCAAAGCTTTCAAGATGCTCGCTGACCTGAATATCTGATTCATGATCCTCGATATAGTTAGAAAACTCAGTGATCTCTGTTCCAAGCTCAGAGTTTACAAGATCGAGATCATCGATCTGACCGTTAAGAGAAGCGATGACTTCTTCCTGAGAAGAAACAGTTGAAATAAGTTCGCTGTTCTGGGTCTGCAGGCTTTCTATGGAAGCGGAAAGCTCCCTGTTTCTTGATATAAGCGTATATGCAAAAACACTAGCGCAGGTAAAGGCTGCAAATAATAAGACAGATGCGATAGCAAGTGCAATAAGCGTCTTTTTATGTGATACAAACTTTACGACAGTAACCTCTGTTTCGGAATAGGTTTTAGACTCCTCGACAAGCTTTTGTATAAGCAGGACGAGAGTTTTTTGGCCATCGTCAGATTCTTTTGTCTCAAGACCTTTCATGATAAGATCGGCAAAGCTTGTTGCCATAACATCTTCCCAGTCAGAAGATGAGAACTGGACACTTGCACCTATATCACGGAACTTGTTGTAAAAGGACATGGAATCCTTGGAACACTTTTTGTAGTCCTTTTTAGGTACGTCTTCTCCAAGTTTATTAAGGTATTCCGGAAGAATATTGTAAGCAAGCTTGGGGTTATCCCCCATAGCAGCTACAAGACAGGTCATTAGACCTATAAGAATACATTCAGCTTTCTTTTTATCTCCTTTTTCTTTTGGAAAAAGAACTTTATCGCTACAGATACTTTCAGCAGTATCTGATATACTCCCTAAAATATTAGATGTCTGTGTTTGTAGATCCATTTGCTTCTCCCCCAAGAACGACTATTTGGTAATTATACCATGAAATCTATAAAACCAAACATAAAAACGTAAATTATGGCGAGGATAAACGGTTAGTCCAATTTGTGCTATGATAATAGGGTCTAAAGTTCATGTGTTCACATATTTTTTCAGATATTATAAGGGAGATATATTATGGCAGATAATCGTCCTCATTCAAGAACAAAAGCTCCATCATCAGGTACAGGCCACGTTAGCAAAAGAGGTAGTGGTACAGGCCACGGCCGCGTTGGTAACACAGGAGGTCTTCACGGAGCTTCTGGAGCATCCGGATCTTCACATAGACCAATGGGAAGCTATGGAAGCGGCTATGGAGGATCTTCTTTTGGAGGCGGCGGAAGAAATGGAGGGATGAGACTTCTTCCAATGCTTGTTATTCTTGCGGTTATATTTTTCTTCGTAATGAGAAACTGCGGAGGAAATATGGACCTTTCTGATTTTTATGGTCAGGGAGGAACTACATCTACATCAGGTACGGGAATTGGCGGAAGCTCTTATTCCGGAACATCACTTTCAAATACAGGAACAGGCTGGATGACCTCTTCATCTAATGCATATCAGGATACATCCATGTCTGCAGCAGATAAAACAGTATCAGAAGCTGCAAGAGATAAGTACACTACAATAAAAGGCGGCGGTGAAGATACAGTAACAGTAATGGTTTATATGTGTGGTGCTGACCTTGAAAGTAGAAGCGGTATGGCAACCAGAGACCTTAATGAGATGGTTTATGCAGATATTTCTGATAAGGTCAATGTCATTGTAGAAACAGGTGGTGCCAAAAAGTGGCAGAATTCTGTTATAAGTGCATCAACCAACCAGCGCTGGAAGGTTGAAAAAGGCGGACTTGTAGCCCTTGATAAGAATGTTGGATCTAAGCAGATGACAGATCCAAATACACTCGTTGACTTCATAAACTTTGCTGCTAAGAATTATCCGGCAGACAGATATATGCTCATCTTCTGGGATCATGGCGGAGGATCTGTATCAGGTTATGGATACGACGAGCTGTATCCTAACAGGACCATGACAATTGATGAGATATCAAACGCTCTTAAAAAGACTGGTATCAAATATGATTTCGTTGGCTTTGATGCCTGCCTTATGGCTGGTATGGAAACAGCAATGGCAGTTGAGCCCTGCGCTGACTACCTTATAGCATCAGAAGAAACAGAGCCCGGAACAGGCTGGTACTATACAAACTGGCTGTCAGCTCTTTCTGCTAATACATCTATTTCAACAGTTGATCTGGCAAAAAATATCATTGATGACTTTACATCTGCGTGTGCATCAGCATCTTCAAGGTCCAAGACCACACTTTCTGTAATAGACCTTGCAGAATTTAAGGGAGTTATCCCGGACGTTCTCGCAGGTTTTGGTACAAGTCTTAATACTCAGCTTAAGAGTGAGAATTATCAGGACGTTGCCAAGGCAAGAGGTGATACAAGAGAGTTTGCAAGCTCATCTCATATAGACCAGGTTGACCTTGTTAACTTCTGTAATAACCTTGGAACAAAAGAAGCTTTAGAACTTGCAGATGCAGTTAAAGGCTGTGTTAAGTACAATAAGACCTTTAATGTTACAAACGCTTATGGAATGAGTATATATTTCCCATACAGTTCACTTAAGTCAGTCAACTCTATGGTCAAGATATATGAAAACCTTGATATGGACGGCTCATATTCAGACTCTATCAAGTCTTTTGCATCCCTTGAATCATCAGGCCAGATCGTAACATCACAGGCTCCTCAGGGAACAGGACTTTTTGATGTCCTTCTTGGAGGAAACGGACAGTCTTCATCATCGTCTTCTTCTGTTGATATTACATCAATACTGATGCAGGCTCTCTCATCCTCAGGCTCAGCTACAAACAGCTCATATTCAGGATCCGGATCAGGTTATGGTTCACTTCTTGACTATGCGTCCCTCCTTGGAGGAAGCGGCCTTGTTAGTAGCGACTCTATCGCTGGCTTTGCATCTCTTCTTGGTGGCAGAGCACAGATCACATCAGATGATCTTGTCCTTACACAAAAGGGTGGACAAAATGTTGTATCTCTAAGCGATGATCAGTGGTCTCAGATGAAGTCTGTTGGACTTAACGTGTTCGTAGATGACGGTGCAGGATATATTGATCTTGGTATAGACAATGTTGCAAGCTATAACGATGACGGAGATCTGATCGTAACCTACGATGGAACATGGATGGCAGTTAACGGACAGTTTGTTGCCTTCTACATATGCCAGGATGATTACGACGCTGAGACAGGTTATTACTATCTCTTAGGATATATCCCGGCAGAACTAAACGGTGAATATGTCAACATAATGGTTGAGTTCTCATCAAGCAATGAACAAGGACTTATCCTTGGAGCTCAGGCTGTATATAAGGGATCCGACGGCACTAACACCTTCTCAACTGAGGGAAAAGGACTTGTCGAGATCGCAGAAGGTGATAAGATAGACTTTTTGTGTGATTACTATTCCTATGACGGCACTTTCCAGGATAGCTATTTCCTGAATGATGAGTCACTTGTGGTTGGATCAGATGGCCTTTACATTGAGACACTTACCATGGATAACGATGATGTATATTACAGCTATGTGCTGACAGATTATCTGAATTCTAACTATTGGACACCGGTTCAGAAGTATTAAACGAGGACTATAAATAATAAATATGAGTAAAAAAAGATTTCCAAAACCAGGCAATTTCATATATCCCGTTCCAGCAGTAATGGTCAGCTGCCAGGGATCTGATGGAAAACCTAACATTATTACTATCGCGTGGACCGGAACTGTATGTTCCGATCCGCCGATGGCATATATATCTGTGAGAAAAGAAAGACATTCCTATCAGATGATCAAAGAAAGCGGATGCTTTGTTATAAATCTTCCAGACAAAGCTCTGGCTCACGCTTGCGACTACTGCGGATGTACATCAGGAAGAAAGGTAGATAAGTTTAAAGAATGTCACTTAACCCCTGCCAAGAGCTCCATGATATCAGCGCCCATGATCGAAGAAGCTCCTGTATCTATCGAGTGCAAAGTAACTCAGATACTTCCTCTTGGAACCCATGATATGTTCCTTGCCGAAGTTGTGGCTGTCCATGTTGATGACAAATATATGGATGAAAAGAATGCCTTCCACATGGATGATATAGGCATGTTTGCTTACGAGCACGGAACCTACAGAGAGCTTGGTGATAAGCTTGGAACCTTTGGCTATGCTGTCAGGAAGAAACCTGCGGATAGTAAACAGGCTGGCAATAAAAAGGCTAAAAATAATAAGCCAGCGAACAAGAACGCAGATAGTAAAAAGCTAAAAAGTAATAAGCCTGTAAGCAAAAGTGCTGATAATAGAAAGCCTAAAAGTAAAAATGCTATAGCCAATAATAAAGCCGGCAAGAAAACACCAAACAAAAAGAAAACGAAATAAAATAATACGAACTCAAATAATACAAAGCAAAATAATATAAAACAAAAGAATACAAGATAAAAGTTGTACATATACATCTTGAAATGATTGTACATATTTAACCAGCTTATGTTGTTGACAGGGCTGGTGCCACTATCTATTATAGAGATACAGGTCTGTGTATATTCTTGATTTTATGATCCGAGAATATATCCGATAATCACAGACTTGTATCTTTTTTTCGTTTGTAAGGCGTGATCGCCATGGATTCACGCAAGATGTATATGAAAAATCCAAAGCAATACAACTTTAAGCAAAGGGGCTGATAAGGGATAGTATGGCTAAATACCAGGAGATAGTCGGATGGATATCCGAGCAGATTGACAAGGGGGATTATCCTCCGGGAAGTAAGATCCCATCTGAGAATGAACTGTGCAGGAAGTTTAACATTAGTAGACAGACAGTTCGTCACGCTATTGCATATCTAGTAGAAGAGGGCAAGCTCTCAGCAGAAAGAGGAAGCGGTACCTACGTCAAAGGCGATTTTGTAGAGAACTCTTCCAAGAGAATAGCTGTAGTTACTACTTATGTCGACAGTTATATTTTCCCAAAGACAATTCAGGGAATTGAAAATAAGCTTACAGAGTATGGCTATACCATGCAGCTTTCCTTTACAGGTAATACTTTTACCAAGGAAAGGGCCATTCTTCAGGATCTTCTTAACAATGGAGATGTAGCAGGACTTCTTATAGAACCTTCAAGAAGTGCACTTCCAAATCCAAATATAGATCTTCTTGCGGAGCTTGATAAAAGAGGTACGAGGATTCTTTTCCTAAATAGTAATTACACCCAGCTTCCATTTCCGCATGTATCACTTGCGGATAAGGAATGTGCTTATAGAGCAGTCAAAGAGCTGATAGATGCAGGTCACAGGAACATTGCCTGCATATTAAAGCTTGATGACAGGCAGGGACATGAGCGCTACAGCGGATATTTAAAGGCTATGATGGAAGCGGGCATTACGGTAAGTGATGAGTGGGTTGTCTGGCTTGATACAGATGATATATCCCATATGAAAGATAATTACGACAGGATTCGCAGGAGGTTTGACGGCTGCACAGCGCTTTTTGCCTACAATGACCAGGTTGCGGTTGATGCTATAGGTGTCCTTCATGCTGCAGGAATAATGGTTCCAAAGCGTATGTCGGTTGTAAGTATGGATGATTCGGATATGGCCAAGATGAACGGCTTTGAACTTGATTCCGTGCCACATCCCAAGGAAAGGCTTGGCGAGAAGGCAGCAGAGAACATTATCCATCTTATTCATAACAGAAACTATGATGCAACATATGAATTTATAGAAGATGTAATACAGAGAGGATCTGTCAGGAACATAAAATAGGAGGAAAAGAAAATGCAGTTTACAAAAAGTTACAAGTTTTGGTTTGCAACAGGTTCACAGGACCTTTACGGTGATGAATGCTTAAGAAAAGTTTCAGATCATTCTAAAGAGATCGTTGCGGGATTAAACGCAAGCGGCAAGCTTCCGTTTGAAGTTGTACTTAAACCAACACTTATCAGCCAGGCTTCGATCAGACAGACATTTAATGATGCCAACAATGATCCTGAATGTGCAGGTGTCATCACATGGATGCATACTTTCTCGCCAGCAAAGATGTGGATCCTGGGACTTCAGGAGTTTCGTAAGCCGCTTTGTCATCTTCATACACAGTTCAATGAAGAGATTCCATATGACACAATTGATATGGACTTCATGAATGAGAACCAGTCAGCACATGGCGACAGAGAATATGGTCATATCGTATCCCGCATGGGAATTGAGAGAAAAGTGATCGTGGGCCACTGGCAGGATCCTGAAGTTGTAGAAGAGCTTGCCGGATGGATGTATACAGCAGTTGGTGCCATCGAGTCATCACACATTCGTGTATGTCGTTTTGGTGACAACATGAATAATGTTGCCGTAACAGAAGGTGATAAGGTTGAAGCCCAGATCAAGTTTGGATGGGAGATTGACCACTACAACGTCAATGATCTTGTTGAGATCGTAAATGCAGTATCTGATTCTGATACTAATGCTCTTACAGATGAGTATTACTCAAAATATAAAATCCTTCTTGAAGGTAGAGATGCTGATGAGTTTAGAAAGCATGTATCTGTTCAGGCTCGCCAGGAAATAGGTCTTAGAAAGTTCCTTGAAGAAAATAACTATCATGCGGTAGTAACACACTTTGGTATGCTTGGCGGACTTAAGCAGCTCCCAGGCCTTTCAATTCAGAGACTTATGGAAGATGGTTACGGATTCGGTGCAGAAGGAGACTGGAAGACAGCAGCTCTTGTACGTCTCATGAAACTCATGACAGCAGGCAAGAAGGATGCCAAGGGTACATCTTTCATGGAAGATTACACCTACAATTTCGTTAAAGGCAAAGAAGGTATCCTTCAGGCACACATGCTCGAAGTATGTCCTTCAATTGCTGACGGCGATATCTCAATTAAGGTTTGTCCTCTTTCCATGGGTAACAGAGAAGATCCTGCACGTCTTGTATTTACAGGTAAAGAAGGAAAAGGTGTTGCATGTTCACTTATCGACCTTGGACACAGATTCCGTCTTATCATCTCCTGCGTAGATGTAAAGAAGACAGAAAAAGAGATGCCAAAACTTCCTGTAGCTACAGCATTCTGGACACCTGAGCCTGATCTTAAGACTGGCGCAGCTGCATGGATCCTTGCAGGCGGAGCACATCATACATCATTCTCATATGATCTTAATGCACAGCAGATGGTAGATCTTGCAGATGCATTCGGAATTGAGAGCGTTGTCATCGATAATAATACAGATCTTCGCAGCCTCAAGAATGAGCTTAGATGGAATGAGATGTATTTTGGAAGACGCTAAAGATGATGCATTAAACCCATGTTAATACATGAGACTGGATATATTATCACGAATATAAAATATATAAATAGTATTTCAAAAGAAATAAGGAGAGACTATGAGTAAGGAGATTATTAAAAGCGGAAAGACGGTTGTCGGAATCGAGTTTGGTTCTACAAGAATCAAGGCAGTTCTGACAGATATGGATCACAATGTTATCGCACAGGGTGGTCACACCTGGGAGAACAGACTTGAAAACGGAATATGGACATATTCACTTGATGATATATGGACAGGCCTTCAGGACTGCTACAAGAAACTTGCTGAAGATGTTAAAGAAAAATACGGCGAAGACCTTACTGAGATCGGTGCACTTGGATTTTCAGCAATGATGCACGGTTATATGGCATTTGATAAGGATGGTAACCTCCTTGTTCCATTCCGTACATGGAGAAATTCTATTACAGAAGAAGCTTCCAAGAAGCTTACAGACCTTTTTGGATATCACATCCCTCAGAGATGGTCTATCGCTCACCTCTATCAGGCAATCCTTAACGGCGAAGAGCATGTTAAGGACATCGCATTTGTTACAACACTTGCAGGTTATATCCACTGGCAGATGACAGGTGAGAAGGTTATTGGTATCGGCGACGGATCAGGTATGTTCCCTATCGACTCCTCTATCAAGGATTACAACCAGAAGATGCTCGACCAGTTCGATGAGCTTATTGCTGACAAGAATCTTCCATGGAAGATCAGAGACATCCTTCCTAAGAACCTTGTTGCCGGCGAGAAGGCAGGCACACTTACAGAAGATGGCGCTAAGAAGCTTGACGTGACAGGCGCACTTAAGGCCGGCTGCCCTGTATGTCCTCCTGAAGGAGACGCAGGTACAGGTATGGTTGCAACTAACTCTGTTGCAAAGCGTACAGGTAACATCTCCGCAGGTACATCAGTATTCTCAATGGTAGTTCTGGAAAAAGACCTTAAGAAAGCTCACGACGAACTTGACCTTGTAACAACTCCTGACGGCGAACAGGTTGCAATGGTACACTGCAACAACTGCACATCAGATCTTAATGCATACGTTGGACTCTTCAGAGAGTTCGCTCACCTTACAGGTAACGATATAAGCGATAACGATCTTTATGGTAAGCTCTATCTCAACGCTCTTGAAAACGGCGATGCAGATTGCGGCGGCCTTATGGCATACAACTATGTATCAGGTGAGAACATCACAGGCTTCAATGAAGGAAGACCTCTCTTTGTACGTCGCCCTGATGCAAAGATGAATCTTGCAAACTTCATGCGCACACATCTTTATACAGCACTTGGTGCGCTTAAAGCCGGTAACGATATCCTCATGAAAGAAGAAGGCGTTCAGGCTGACTACTTCTATGGCCAGGGCGGATTTTTCAAGGTTAGAGGCGCTGGTGACAGAGTTATGGCAGCAGCTCTTAACACAGAGATCCGTATGATGGAAACAGCTGGTGAAGGCGGACCATGGGGCCAGGCTATACTTGCATCCTTCATGCTGGAAAAAGAGGATGGAGAAGGACTTGAAGATTACCTTGCAAACAAAGTGTTCAAGGAAGGCAAAGTTGAATCCTGCATGCCTAATGCAGAAGATGTAAAGGGATTTGACAAGTTCATGGAAGATTACCTTGCAGTACTTCCAGCAGAGCGTGCAGCGTGTGAGACCCTTAAATAAATAGTAAAAATAACTATCTATACAAAAGGTATATAGGAGATTTTTCAAATGTTAGAAGAATTAAAGAAAAAAGTTTATGAGGCAAATATTCTTTTGCCAAAGTATGGTCTTGTTACATTTACATGGGGTAATGTTTCTGAGTACGATCCTGAGACAAAGCTCTTTGTAATCAAGCCAAGCGGTGTTGATTATGATGTTATGAAGCCTGAAGATATGGTTGTTATGGACCTTAATGGCAACAAGGTTGAAGGTGAACTCAATCCATCATCCGATACACCTACACATGTTGAGATCTACAAGGCATGGGCTGATAAGGGTGTTAAGGGTATCGTTCACACACACTCATCCTATGCAACAAGCTGGGCTCAGGCTGGCCGCGGAATTCCATGCTATGGAACAACTCACGCAGATTATTTCTACGGCGAGATCCCTTGTGTAAGATGCCTTACAAAGGAAGAGATCGAAGATGCATATGAAGAGAACACAGGACATCTTATTGTTAATGAGTTCGAGCGCATGGGCAAAGATCCTATCGCTGTTCCTGCAGTCCTTTGCAAGAACCACGGCGTATTCTCATGGGGCAAAGATGGTAATGAAGCTGTTCACAACTCAGTTGTAACAGAAGAAGTTGCCAAGATGGCTTACAGATGTGAGACAATTAATCCTCGCGTGCAGCCAGCGCCTCAGGAGCTTCAGGACAAGCACTATTACCGTAAGCATGGCGCAAATGCATACTACGGACAGGCCAAAAAATCGTAATATCTTTGTCAATATGACAAAAACTCGTAAATAATTGGCAATAAATACATGGACGTATCTGTATACATATGTTAAAGTTGTAACGGTTGTAGATAGTACTTTACAAGTGAATTAAAGGAGAATAACTATGACAAACAAGGAACTTCAGAAAACAGCTAACGAAGTCCGTAAGGGTATTGTTACAGCGGTTCATGCAGCAGGCGCAGGACATCCGGGCGGATCACTGTCTGCAGCAGATATATTTACATATCTGTATTTTGAGGAGATGAACATCAATCCGGAAAAGCCCGCAGATCCTGATCGTGATCGTTTCGTTCTTTCAAAGGGACACACTGCACCGGGACTTTACTCTGCAATGGCTCAGCGTGGATACTTCCCGGTAGAAGAGCTTACAACACTTCGTAAGCTTGGATCAAGACTTCAGGGACATCCAAGTATGCAGTATCTTCCGGGTCTTGATATGAGCTCAGGATCTCTTGGACAGGGTATCTCTGTTGCTTGTGGAATGGCTCTTTCTGCAAAGCTTAACAATAAGGACTACAGAACTTACACACTGCTTGGTGATGGTGAGATCGAAGAAGGACAGGTTTGGGAAGCAGCTATGTTCGCTGGATTCCGTAAGCTTGATAACCTTGTTGTCATCGTAGATAACAATGGTCTTCAGATTGACGGACCTGTAGATGAGGTTTGCTCACCTTATCCTATCGATAAGAAATTCGAAGCATTTAACTTCCATGTGATCAATGTTGATGCTCATGACTTTGATGCGCTTCGTGCAGCATTCAAAGAAGCTAGAGAAACTAAGGGTCAGCCTACAGCAATCATAGCTCACAGCCTTAAGGGTAAGGGCGTTTCCTTCATGGAAGGCCAGGTTTCATGGCACGGCGTAGCACCTAATGATGAAGAGTATGCTAAAGCGATGGACGATCTTAACAAGATCGGCGAAGCACTTGAAGCTTGAGGAGGTTAAGATGAGCGAAGTAAAGAAGATTGCGACTAGAGATAGTTATGGTAAGGAACTTATAGAGCTTGCTAAGGTTAATGACAAGGTAGTTGTCCTTGATGCTGACCTTGCAGCAGCAACAAGAACCGGCTGGTTCAAGAAGGAATTCCCTGATCGTCACATCGACTGCGGTATCGCAGAGAGCAACATGATGGGCGTTGCAGCAGGACTTGCAACAACAGGCATGATCCCATTCGTAAGTACATTTGCTATGTTCGCTACAGGACGTGCTTTTGAGCAGGTTCGTAACTCAATCGGTTATCCACATCTTAACGTTAAGATCGGCGGAACTCATGCAGGTATCACTGTAGGTGAGGATGGAGCAAGCCATCAGTGTAATGAAGACCTTGCACTTATGCGCACAATCCCTGGTATGGTTGTTATGTGCCCTGCAGATGATATCGAGGCAAGAGCCTGTGTAAGAGCAGCAGCTGAGCACGTAGGCCCTGTATATATCAGATTTGGCCGTGCAGCTTGCCCTGTTGTTAACGACAGACCTGATTACAAGTTCGAGCTTGGAAAGGGAACAGTTCTTCGTGAAGGAAAAGATGTAAGTATCATTGCTACAGGTATCGGTGTTGGCGCTGCACTTGAAGCAGCTGAAAAGCTTGCAGCTGATGGAATCGATGCAGAAGTAGTTAACATCTGCACGATCAAGCCTATCGATAGAGAGCTTGTAGTTGCTACAGCTAAGAAGACAGGCAAGGTTGTAACTGTTGAAGAGCACTCAGTAATAGGCGGTCTTGGAAGCGCTGTATGTGATGTTCTCTCAGAAGAGTGTCCTACAGTTGTTAAGAAGATCGGTATGCAGGATAGATTCGGTGAGTCCGGATCTGCAGCAGCTCTTGTCAAGAAGTATGGTCTTGACGGAGAAGGCGTATACAACTCTGTTAAAGAGTTCCTTAAATAATTTGGTTCGCAAGAGATAATTAGTTATAATAAAGCCAAAAAAGCCGGAGATGATCTGACTTTTTTGGCTTTTCCTTTTAATTAAAGTTTGAATAAGTGAAGATAATCGCTATAGGCGCGGTAACAGGAGGTAAAAAGCAGTGCTTTTCAAATATTGTGCAGAGTGCGGACATGAACTTGAAGATATAAAATGCGGAGATGACGATTGCAAGATATGTCCGTCCTGTAAAAGAATCTATGGAAGAAATCCCATTCCTGTTGTTGAAGTCCTGGTTGTGAACGAATTTAATGAGATACTTCTATTAAAGCAGAACTATATTTCTGAGGACAAGTGGACAGTTGTATCGGGCTATATGGTCGAGGGAGAGACCATAGAAGATGCTGTTGCCAGAGAAGTAAAAGAAGAAACAGGACAGATAGTTACAAAATGCCAGTATGTGTCCAGTTATTACTTTGAGCCGAAGCAGCTAATCATGATAGGTTTCATCGCCTATGTAAATAAGTCAGAGTTTACTGATTCTATAGAAGTTGATGACCATAAGTGGTACAAAATAGATGAAGTGGACGATGTAATTGCCAGAATAAATAACTGTTCCGGAATGCATTTTGATAAGTGTAGAGATTATCTGAAATAAGAGGCTTTGGGAAGGTATAGAATGCTAATATCTGAAATTGATCGAGATAATATTACGGATGAAATAGTAGATAGAGTTCTCTTTAAGGGCTTAGTGGATAGCGGTGAAAATACAGACTGCATAATCGTATTAAGGAATAATTGAGTTGATATTTAGTTCTATGTGAGAAGTGGAGTCTGTAATACAGGCTCCTTTTTGTTGCACAAGACCGGCAAGCGAATGGATGCTTGCATACAAATTCATT
>CAMVNV010000027.1 GCA_947168935.1 uncultured Butyrivibrio sp.
GAAGACCTTATTACGATGGCTGTATATCTTAATGCATCATCTTATATCGACTGGGACAACCATCAGTGCAACTTTGACTCGGATGAGTTTAAAGAATTCCTGGCATTTTTGAAGGAATTCCCTGAAAAGATTGACGATTCTGTTTATTCAGATGATACTTCGGGCTACTGGAGAAGCGGTAAGGCTCTTGTAGATCTCATGTACATGAGTTCATTTGATGAATATCAGTCAGAAGTCAGAGGTACATTTGGTGAGTCTGTTACCCTGGTAGGTTTTCCGACTGCCGGAAAATCAGGAAGTGCCATTATTCCAAGTAATGAGTTTTGTATCAGTGCTACAACTACTAAAAAGGATGGCTGTTGGGAATTCCTTAAGTGTTTCTTTACTGATGAGTTCCAGGAAAAGATTGTTGAATATAACGAGTTCCCTGTAAAGAGAAGTACTTTTGAAAAAATGGCAGATGATTCCATGAAAGCTGACACCTGGATCAATGAAGACGGTGAAGAAGAGAGCTATACTGGAACAACATATATTGACGGTGAGGAGGTAGAACTTACACCTCTTACTCAGGAAGAAAGAGATTATGTTGTTGGATTTATAGAGTCTCTCACTGAGCACGTAGAATACGATGAAGAAATACTCAATATCATCACAGAAGAAGCTGCAGCATACTTCGGCAATCAGAAGTCGGTTGATGATGTAGCAAAGATCATTCAGAGCAGGATCAGTATCTATGTAAATGAAAATGGCTGATTTGACATAATGACAATGCCCGCCCTTAGATTACTCTAAGGACGGGCTTTTTATTGATCATTTTTATTTTACATAATTAATGAAAAACATATAAAGTTATTGTATAATATTTTTGAGTTGTTTTTTAACACTTTATTGAGTCTTGAACTCAAAATAAGGAAGGAGATCTTATTATGAAAAAGATGAACAAGATTCTTTCTGTTGCTATGGCAGCTGCAATGACAATGTCACTTGTAGCATGCGGTGGTTCAGGAGATACTGACACAACAGCAAACAAGGAAGAAGACACAAAGACAGAAACAGGTTCTGAGGAGACTGGCGCAGAAGAGACAGGCTCAGAAGAAACAGGTTCTGAAGAAACAGGTTCTGAAGAAGTTACAGATATGAAAGTTGCTATGGTTACTGACTATGGTGATATCACAGATATGTCATTCAACCAGACAACATACGAAGCTTGTAAGGCTTATTGCGATGAAAAAGGAATTGAATTCTCATACTTCAAACCAGCTGATAACTCAACTGATGACCGTGTAACTTCTATCGAACAGGCTATTGATGAAGGCTTTAACGTAATCGTTATGCCTGGTTATGCATTCGCAGAAGCTGTTGTAGAGACAGCTGAGTCTTATCCAGAAGTTAAGTTCGTAGCTCTTGACGTATCACAGTATGATTTCGATACAGCTAACGGCGGCGAGACATATTCACAGCCTAACGTATTCTCAGCTATCTATCAGGAAGAGCTTCCTGGATACATGGCTGGTTATGCAGCAGTAAAGCTTGGTTATACAAACCTTGGTTTCCTTGGTGGTATGGCTGTTCCTGCAGTTATCCGTTATGGTCTTGGTTTCGTTCAGGGCGCTGATGCAGCTGCAGCAGAGCTTGGTATTGATGTAACAATCAACTATGCTTACGGCGGACAGTTCTACGGTGATTCTGATATCACAGCAGTTATGGATACATGGTACCAGGGCGGAACAGAAGTTGTATTCGCTTGTGGTGGTGGTATCTACACATCTGCAGCAGAAGCTGCTCAGAAGGTAGACGGCAAGGTTATCGGTGTTGACGTTGACCAGCAGGGTACAATCGATGGTTCTTATGGCGAAGGAATGACAGTTCCATCAGCTTGTAAGGGCCTTACAGCTACAGTTAACACACTTCTTGCAGCTATCCAGAACGGTGAGTGGGACAACTACGGCGGACAGATCCAGAACCTTGGTCTTGTTTCAGCTGATGATCTTTCACTCAACTATGTAAGCCTCGCTGATTCTACACTTTACAACGATGACTTCACAGAAGCTGACTATAAGGCACTTGTAGCTGATATGTTCAGCGGCAAGATCACTGTTAACAACGATTCTTCTAATGCAGATCCTTCATCCCTTTCTACAACTAACGTTAAGATCGGAAAATATCAGGAAAGCATTAAATAATTAACGTTGTCAGACTAAAATAAAATAGACTGCGGAAATACTTGAAATTTCCGCAGTCTTTTTATAAAATGGCTTTTGGCTATTTTGTAATATGGATTTATTCCAATCATTTTTCAAATCCACAGATCAATATCATGAACAGAGCTCGGCAATCAGTTTTTGATGGCCGAGCTGTGGTCATGATTAAGACCAGATCGTGGGTAAGCGATTAAATAGGAAGAGGAGAATTCAGCATGCAGGATAATTACACTATTGAGATGCTGAACATTACGAAAAGGTTCCCTGGAATAGTTGCAAACGATAATATTTCTTTGCAGCTCAAGAAGGGCGAGATCCATGCACTTCTGGGAGAAAATGGTGCTGGAAAAAGTACTCTGATGAGTGTTCTTTTCGGATTGTATCAGCCTGAAGAAGGAATCATCAAAAAGGATGGTAAGGAAGTTAAGATCAATAATCCTAACGATGCCAATGACCTTGGCATAGGAATGGTTCATCAGCACTTCAAGCTTGTACAGTGTTTTACTGTACTTGATAATATTATTCTGGGTGTAGAGACTACTAAATACGGAATCTTACAGAAGAAAGAAGCTAGAAAGCGCGTAATGGAGCTTTCTGAGAAATACGGCCTTTTTGTTGATCCAGACGCCCTTATTCAGGATATCACTGTTGGTATGCAGCAGAGGACTGAGATCCTTAAGATGCTCTATCGTGATAACGATATTCTTATTTTCGATGAGCCAACAGCCGTTCTTACTCCTTCTGAGATCGACGAACTTATGCAGATCATGAAGAACCTTGCTAAGGAAGGCAAGTCAATTCTTTTCATATCACATAAGCTTAATGAGATCATGTCAGTTGCTGACAGATGTTCAGTTCTTAGACGTGGTAAATATATAGGAACAGTTGACATCAAGGATACTACCAAGGAAGAGCTTAGTAAGATGATGGTAGGCCGTGACGTTCAGCTTGTTGTATCCAAAGAGGATGCAAAGCCTACTGACGTAGTTCTTGATGTTGAAAATCTTGTTGTTCCATCAAGTCACCATCATAAGAATGCTGTTAATAACGTATCTTTCAAGGTTCGTAAGGGCGAGATTGTATGTATCGCAGGTATCGATGGCAACGGTCAGTCAGAGCTCGTATACGGTATCACTGGTATCACAAAGACTACGGGCGGAACGATCAACCTTAACGGAAAAGATATCTCCAAGATGAGCATAAGAGAGCGAAATACATCAGGACTTAGCCATATTCCTGAAGATCGTCAGAGACACGGCCTTGTTCTTGACTATTCACTTGCTTATAACATGGTGCTTCAGAGATATTTTGAGCCTGAATTCAGATCAAAACTCGGATTCCTTAAGAAAAAGAATATCAGACAGTATGCTAACAGACTTATTGACCAGTTCGACGTTCGTTCGGGTCAGGGTGCTATCACTATTACAAGAAGTATGTCTGGAGGTAACCAGCAGAAGGCTATCATTGCACGTGAGATGGACAGAGAGCATGACCTTCTCATAGCTGTTCAGCCAACTCGTGGTCTTGATGTTGGTGCTATTGAGTATATTCACAGTCAGCTCATTAAAGAGCGTGATGCAGGTAAGGCTATTCTTCTTGTTTCTCTGGAACTTGAAGAAGTACTTAGTGTGTCAGACAGAATTTTAGTTATGTATGAAGGCGAGATCGTTGGTGAGCTCGATCCTAAGACAACAACCAGAGAAGAAATCGGTATGTACATGTCAGGAGCCAGAAGAGAGGAGGTTAAAGCATGAAGACTAAAAAGAATATCTTGAAATCCAATGCTTTCCAGACAATCCTTTCATCACTTCTGTGTATTTTGTTTGGTGTTATTATCTGCTATATTGTTCTTCTTTGTATCAATCCTGCAGGTGCTAACGAAGCTATGACAACTATTCTCCAGAACTTCCTGTCAGCTTCCAAAGCTAACCTTAGACTTAAGAATTTCGGAAGTACTCTTGTTAAGACAGCACCACTTATCATGTGCGGTCTTTCAATTCAGTTCTGCTATAAGACAGGTCTTTTCAACATCGGAGCCGCAGGACAGTATGTAGTTGGTGCTGGTATCAGCCTTTATGCAGCACTTGCATGGCACCTTCCATGGTTTGTATGTCTTCTCCTTGCAACTGTAGTTGGTGCAGTTTGGGGAGCAATCGTAGGTTTCCTTAAGGCATACAGAAACGTTAACGAAGTTATCTCCGGTATCATGCTTAACTGGATAGGTCTTTATCTTGTTAACATGCTTACAGGTAATGTTAAAGAGTCAACTAGCCCATATACTATTCCGATCAAGTCTGAAAGCCCTCAGTCACTTCTTCCGAGCCTTGGACTTGAGAACCTCTTTGGTGGAAACAAGTATGTAGGTATTGCTGTTCCTCTTGCAATCATTATCGCAATCGTTATCTATATCATCCAGCAGCGTACAACTCTTGGATATGTCCTTATTGCTACAGGTTATAACAAGGATGCAGCCAAGTATGCTGGTATGAAAGGTAGCAAGAACATCATCATCACTCTTATCATCGGCGGAGCTCTTGCCGGAATGGGTGCTGGTATGTATTACCTTACAGGTATGGAGCAGTGGACTACAACAAGTTCAAGTGTTCCGGACATGGGATTTAATGGTATCGCAGCTACATTCCTTGGAGGTCTTAACCCTATAGGAACAGTATTTGCAGCTTACTTCATTGAGCATATTACACTTGGAGGATCTAAGATCAATCTTAACGTATATCCTTCTCAGATCGCAGATCTTATGTCTGCAATTATCATCTATCTTTGCGGATTTACTCTTTTCTTTAAGTATTGCATCAATTCTTACCTTCGTAACAAGGAAGAGAGAGCTGCAAGAGCTACTGTTGAAGTTACAAAAGATGATAAAGCTAAGGAAGGAGGCGAAGGTAAATGATACCTCTGATTCAATACACACTTCTGTTCACATCAGTTCTTACACTTGTAGCACTTGGAGGCTGCTATGCAGAGCACTCTGGTGTTATCAACCTGGGACTTGAAGGAATGATGGTTATGGGAGCTTTTGGCGGCGCCCTTGCTCTTAAGAGCTTTAACGCTTCCTTTGCTAGCGGCAGCGTTCCTGCTGTAGTCGTAGTACTTGCAGCAGTTATCTGCTCAATGCTTTCAGGTATGCTTTATTCCTGCCTTCTGGGTGTTGCCTGTATCAACTTTAAGGCTGACCAGACCCTTGTAGGTACCGCTCTTAACATGCTTGCTACAGCTGTAGCAACTATCATTGCTAAGACAATGAATACAATCGCTGATCCTGATAACGTATCAGCTACAATTTCTTATGTTAATGCCAAGAAAGCACTTCTTGTTTACTTTGGCAAGTTTGAGTTCAACTGGTTCATGCTTATAGCTGTGATCGCTCTTATCATCGCTTATGTAGTTCTTTATAAGACAAGATTTGGTCTTCGTCTTATGGCCTGCGGTGAGCATCCTCAGGCTGCAGACAGTGTTGGTATCAGCGTTAACCGCATGAGATGGTCAGGCGTACTTATTTCAGGTATGTTCGGCGGTCTTGGTGGTATCGTATATATCACAGCCGGTGTTAGTGAGTGGAAGTTCGAGTACGGTGTTGCCGGATTCGGTTTCTTATCACTTGCAGTTATGATCTTTGGTCAGTGGAAGCCACACCTTATCGCTGCTTCAGCAATACTGTTTGGTTTATTCAGAGCACTTTCAAACGTTTATACAGGTTTTGATTTCCTTAAGGAGCTTAACCTGCCAAGTACTTTCTACAACATGTTGCCATACATCATCTCTCTTATAGTTCTTGCATTTACATCCATGAACTCAAGAGCACCTAAAGCAGAGGGTATTCCATACGATAAGAGTGCCCGCTAAAGACTTACTTTATTTACGACTCCAGGTTGAATATGAAAATAGAAAATTATCTTACAAATAAAACACTTCTGGCAGACGGAGCGTTCGGAACATACTTTGTACAAAAGTATGGTTCGGGCGCTCTTCCCGAAAATGCCAATATTACTGATCCTAATAAGGTTATAGATATTCACAGCGATTATATTAAGGCTGGAGCTAACCTTATAAGGACTAATACTTTTGCCTGCAATACGCTAAACCTTGGCGAAGATATGAATAAGCTTTCTGAATGTATAACTGCAGGCTGCAGACTTGCATTTATGGCTTCTTCGCTTTTTTCCAATGTATCAGATTCAAATGCTGTTTCTTCGAATCCTGATGGAGAAGAGAAAAGACAGATCTTTGTTGCGGGTGATATAGGTCCTATTCCTTTTGTACCTGGGCAGGACGATGAGAAGATTTCTGATGAATATCTTTTTATGGTCAAGACTATGTATGATAGCGGGATCAAGATCTTCCTGTTTGAGACTTTTGCTAGAATAGATAATATCCTCAGATCTTTAGATTGGCTCAAAACTAAAAAAGAAAGAGAGCCTGACCTGTTCGTATGGGTGCAGCTGTGTTCCAACCAGCATGGCTATACCAACGAAGGAATTCACGTAAGAAATATAATCAAAGAACTATCCTCTAAAAAGCTTGTGGATGCTGCAGGACTTAACTGCGGTATTGGACCTGCTTCCATGAGAAATATCCTTGATGAGATTGACTTTACAGGTATTAAGTACGTATCAGCATTCCCTAACGCAAGCTTCCCGCAGGGTATGCTTTCAAGGCCTATATTCAGTGGTAATGAGCAGTATTTTGCTTCCAAGATGGAAGAGATATTATCTCTTGGCGCTGATATCGTGGGTGGATGTTGCGGAACTAACCCTAAGTTTACTGCAGCTATTGCGGAGCTTCCCCTTAGCGCTAAAAAGCCACATGCATTTAAAGGCGAAGCTGATGCTGATATCAAGGTTAGAGAGAAAAACTCTGCTTTCTGGGAAGGTAAGACTACTGATAAGCTTATAGCGGTGGAGCTTGCTCCTCCTTTTGGTGCTGATGATAAAAAGCTTATGGATAGTGCCAACGCACTTACCAAGTACCATGTAGATGCCATAACACTTCCGGATTCTCCGTCAGGAAGAACAAGAGCAGATGCTATTCTTGCAGGTCTTAAAGTAAGCACTGAGACTGGAATATCAGCTATCCCTCATATATGCTGCCGTGACAGGAATGTAATAAGTCTTAGAAGCGGCCTACTTGGAGCCTACATGAACGGCATCAGAAACGTTCTTGCTATTACAGGTGACCCTGTTCCGACTCTTATGAGACAGGAAGCAAGGAGCGTATTTAACTTTGATTCTGTTGGACTTATGAAGGTACTTGCTGAACTTAACAGAGAAGAGTTTTACCGTGATCCTATCACTTATGGCGGAGCTTTATCTTATAACAGACCTAATACAGAGGTTGAGCTGTCCCGTATGATCAAGAAGATTGAAGCCGGAGCTTCCTTCTTCCTTACACAGCCTGTTTTTTCTGATAAGGATATAGAAAAGCTTTCATTCTTCAAAGAGAAGATGAAAGAGACTAATCCTGAAGTTAAGCTTCTGTGCGGTCTTATGCCACTTGTAAGCTACAAGAACGCGCAGTTCATCCAAAACGAAATGTCAGGTATCAATGTTCCTGACGAAGTGATATCAAGGTATAAACCTGAAATGAGCCGCGAAGAAGGCGAGATGGTGGGCGTATCTGTTGTTCGCGATGTTATTGCCAAGACCAAGGACTTTAGCGATGGATATTACTTCTCGATTCCATTCAATAGAGTTTATTTGTTAGATAAGATACTGTAACAAAACCTTCGTACATATATATTATATGTACGAAGGTTTTTGAATCTTAGATAATTAAAATCATTGCTTGTACGAGAATGATGATCAATTTTCAGTCTGATTTTGCGCAATAGCGCTCTTACGATACTGCATAGGGCTTTGGCCTGTAATTTTAGAAAACCTTGTTGAAAAGTTGGATTCATCGTTGAATCCAACTTTTGTTGCTATCTGGGTTATTGGAAGGTCAGTCAGATCCAGTAGCTCCCTTGCCTGTGTTATACGGTAGTTGGTCAGGAAGTTGTAGGGGGTAGTACCCATATACTGTCTGAATAGTTGCAGGAAGTAGGACTTACTCATGTGAGCCTTTTTTAAAAGATCCTGCATGGTAATCTCTTCCTGATAGTGGAGCCTTATATATTCTGCGATCGCTTCCATAGTTCTTTTGTGGTCATTTCCAAGCTCTGTACTTTCAGAGAGCATACTTCTGACCATTCTGTTAAGTATTCTATGAACATACATACCACTTGAAAGGGCGGATTCTGTAGTTTCTTCCGGGAGCTTTCCCAACATGCTTTCAAATATGTCTCTTGTGGATCTTGGTATGTGAACTTTCCTAAGCTTTCCATCAGGGATCAGATATGGCTCCATGGCTTTTACACCGGCGCCGTCTGCGTGTATCCAGTAGTGGTGCCATTTGCCGACTTCCTTGTATGTCCCATAGCTTTGAGGAGTTCTGCAGTTTAGAAGCAGTGCTTCGCCTTTATTGAGAAGGACAGTATCCCCTCCCTGACTTATCTGCCCACAGCCTTCTATGGTATAGAAGATAAGGTAGCTTTCTTTGTTACCTCGCGACGTTGAGAATTTCTCTCTGCCGTAGAAGAGACCTGCTTCTGTAACAACATAAGGCTGTGAAAGAGCGGCCTGTCCAGGCGTGGTTCTCTGCCATATGCTTCCTTTTTCGACATCCATTGTATAAGTAAACATGAGCATACTCCTGTAGATACGAAGATTAAAATATATATTTAAATAGTAACATAATCATTGGTACAATAAGAAAATATCTTTGAGTTATACATAACATACGGCAATATATTTTTCCAGCTGATCATATATACCTATCAGACTGCTATAAACTTGTCATATTATTCACTGATGTTAGAATTTTTATTTGTGAAAAGAGAAAAAGGAGGAAACACAATTTTGAAGAAAAAATTACTTGCAGCATTCCTTTCATGCAGCATTATTCTATCGGGATGTTCAATTCCGAATATTGGACTTGGTGGAGATGACACGGAATCTGAAGATCAGGATGATAAAGACGAGGATGATTCAGAAAAAGAAGATACCGATCAGGATGAATCTGATGAGGATCTTTCAGATCCAAATGCCATGGTATTTGGTGACGGCCATGATCTTCTTGGTACTTTGTCATATTATGGAGCATTTAAGGTTGGCGACGACGGACTTCCGGAATTCGCCGGAGATTTCTATACTATCAGCTGGGTATGCGGAAGCGGAGACATTACTGCCAAAGTGGACATTGAAGCGCAGGAAGTAGATGAAGACGGAACCGTAAAGGGCGCTACCACAGTTACTGCAGGCAGCGTAGTAACACCTGTACGTACTGATGGTGAGACTTTCCTTGATTACAGACTTGAAGATGGAAGCCTTGTACGCTTTACATATAGCAACACCAGCTATCCTATATCTATCAACGGCTCTGAGCTTAATGACCTGTTTGAAAATCTCTGCTTTGCAGGATGATTTAAATAAATTCAAACTTTGCACATTAAAATAATTAGGTTGTCGAGAATTCCTGAGGATGGCAGTTGATAAATGATTTTGTTGTCATGAAAATTATATAAAATTCACCGACATAGAAATACATCCATGTATTTCTAAACATGTCTAGCTACGTCCTGTAACTAGGCATGATATCTGGATATTTATATTCTAGGGGCTGAAACTCGCTGCGCGGGGGCATGCGGACCCTAAACAGAATATAAATATCCATCTATCAAGCTCTTGAATTTAATATAATTTTCAAAGACAAAAAAATCATTTATCAACTATCATCCTCAGGAATATTCAAAGTTTTAGTTGGTTTTATATGTGCAAAGTTTGAGGTAATAAATAATTAACTGCCATCAGTTTCCTGGTGGCAGTTTTTTGCGTTAATTATTACAAATAGTATGCATCAAAAATGTATCATTTTCATGAAATAAAAAAGCATTTATGAATATGATTGATTTGATATAACAAGTATTGTAGATTGAATAATATCTGTTTGATTAGAGCTTGGCACTGCAATTTTGCTAGAGGGGAAGACATCTTATGAAAAAAAGAAATTGTATTTTGGGGCAGCTTGAAAATATAGAATTTGTGGTTATAAATTGAGGCGTAAAACCCACACGCTTGCGTGTGGGATGAAAGTCGCTTTTCTTTAACTCGACAAATACATAGAATGGATATATAATCTATGTATAAAAGAAAGGAATTACTATGTTTACACTGATATGTGACTATTGTGGTTTTGAGCAGACTATAAAAAAGAAAATAGATAAATATACATATTTTGAATTAACACACTGTAAAAGTTTATGGTGTCCGTGCAACAAATGTAAAGAACAAAATCCTCGTCCACAACAGATAGAAAAAGGATTTGTTAAACATGGATGGGTGTTAGGCGAATGGGATTGCTTGCTTACCGAAGAAGATGCTGCATATGTTCAACCACATCAAAATTATGGTAGCTGGAGCAAAATAGTTAACCCTACAATTGAAGAAGGTAAGTCTCTGCTAAGAGCTAAACAACTTAGAGATATAGGATTACAAATATTGAAGGAGGAAAATAATGGCACGACCAAAAAGTAATAACGTACAGATTAATATTTCCATTCCTTCTGAATGGAAAGAACAACTTGAAAACCTTGCCCGCATTTATTCTGTAGAAGAAGGAACTACTATCACCTTTCTTGATTTGATGCGTAGAGGAATTCAGGAAAAATATCAGTTAGGAGAAAATACAGATGAGCGAGGAGCAATATCATAGTGCTTCGCATTGTAAATATCTGACACAATACCATATTATTTGGTGTCCGAAATTCAGATTTTCTGTATTACAGAATGGAGCTGATGACACATTAAAAGGTATCTTTATCAATATTTGTAAACAGTATGGGTACGAGATTAAAGCATTGGAAGTAATGCCCGACCATATACATATATTTGTAGATTGTCCTCAAACTGTTGCCCCATGCGATATTGTAAGAACTCTTAAAAGTATCAGTGCTATTGAGATGTTTAGGGCATATCCGCAGTTAAAACAGTTTTACGCCCGTTGCGGAGTATTGTGGTCGAGAGGATATTTCGTATCAACAGTAGGACATATAAGCGAAGCTACAGTAAAGAAGTATATTGATGAACAAAAAAAATATGACTGACGAAGAATATAAGAAAATTTTGAAGCAATTTCATAAACTTTCCGATAGGCATATCTTGGTTGCGGAAACCAATATGCCTTATTCTGATGTCATGAAAGTCGTGACTCTTTCTGAAAAAATCCGCAAGGCAGGTAATGAACTTGTTGGTCTTATGAGAAAGAATTACGACCAGCTTTTGCGTACAAAACGGTATCGCAAATTACTCAGTCTTTATGGCAGTACTGTAGATAAAGACAAGCGTAAGACTTTGGCAAAGCAGCTTAATGAAATGCAGTCTGAATATAATGTCACATGGGATTTTTGTAGGACTTCTATGATTCCGATAGGAAAGAAATACGGTATAGATGCCGTTTTCGCTCTTACTAAAGCAGAAGATGTCTGGCGTGGAATAGAAAAATGCCTTTATGGCAATGGGAAAACTATCAATTTCTCGAAATACGGAGAGCTTCCATGTATCAGGGCGAAACAGATAAATCGTGGCATTCCTATATCTGTTAAGGATAACAAGCTGCAATTCAAAATCAGTAATAATATCTTTGGTATACGGGTAAATGACAGGTTCCAACAAGATGAAGTGGATGCAGTTCTATCTTATCTTGCTAACCCTAAAATTATTGATGATAAAGCGGTCGATACACTTGTAGAAGGCGCATATTGCATAAATACATACAGACCTTGCTATGCCACTCTTGTTCCTAAACTGATAAGAGGCAAATATAGGTTGTATCTTCATCTGACTATTGAAGGCAAGGCGAAGCCAAAATACGATAAATACGGCGATTCAAGACATATATACGGCAAAGGAATGATAGGAGCTGATATTGGCACTCAAACGGTTGCTTATACATCCAATACTGAAGTCGGATTGAGGAATCTTTCAGAGCGCGGTAATAGTATCCAGACATCTGAGAGAAAAGAACGTCTGCTCTACAGGGCTATGGACAGGTCAAGAAGAGCCACCAATCCACAGAACTATAATGATGATGGCACTATTAAGAAAGGCCGTAAGACTTGGAAATACTCAAATCATTATAAGAGACTAAAAATTAAACATACAGAATTATGTCGTATCAATGCTGTAAACAGGCAGCTTGCTATAAATGAGGATGCAAATCACTTACGGAGTCTTGGAGATGTTTTTGTAACTGAGCCTAAAAATGCAAGTAAGTTGATGAAACGGACTAAAGAAACTACGGTCAACAGTAAAGGCAAGTTCAATAAGAAAAAGCGTTTTGGTAAATCCATAAAGAATAGATGCCCTTCGGGATTTCAGACTACAGTAGAAAAGAAGTTCAAGGTCACGGGTGGCACGTATATAGAAGTTCCGAATAATTACAGGGCAAGCCAGTATGACCATACATCCGATGATTATATCAAAAAGAAATTGTCTGACAGGATGTATAAACTCAAAGACGGAACTTTAGTGCAGAGAGACTGGTATTCATCATATCTACTCTACTGCTACGATTGCAGGACACAAAGTATAGACAAGAACAAATGTATAACTGAATTCGATAAACATTACAACAAAGAAAAAGCCCTAATCACATGGATTAAGGCTAATAAGATAAAAATATTAAACAGCGGAATCAAAGTAGCTTAACAACCTAATATTGGGCGATTGACTGTACGCCCTTGTCGCAAGACAGAAATTTACCGCTTTCTGATGATAATGTAATTATCAGAGTAATGTAGTCGTTGGACTGCTTGGTAATAAAAGTCCTGATTCAAACAGATTTACACTTGTAACTCCAAAGCCTGAAAATGGTGTACGATTACAAGCTACGCTTGGTAATCAGAACCCCATGGGCTTGCCCGTGGGAGCAGTCAGATTTACAAGGTATCAGGATAAGTGGGTTATGTGTTGGCACAAGTATAGAAAGAGCTTCGAGAATCCCGGGGGACATGTAGAAGAAGGCGAGAGTGCTATGCAGGCTGCAAAGCGCGAACTATACGAAGAGACTGGCATTACAGATTGCGACATCATTCCTTTGTGGGATTATGAACAGCCTTGGGATGATGGGATTCATAAGAATAATGGACGTGTATATCTGGCGATTGCACACTGCCTTGGAAAACTTCCGGAAAGTGAAATGGATAAGATTGAACTTTTCGAGGAAGTTCCTGAAAATTATACGTATGATAGGGAACTTGCGATTAAGGAGTTTCACATGGCAGAGAATATTTTAAGGGCATGGGATATTGCGCATAATTGATGGGGAAGGTAATAAATGTCGATTGAAAAAAGTGTTTTTGATAAGAAAACGATGCAAACAGTTTTGCTTGATAAGTATGGACTACATTTAAAAGAAATGATACATCTTTCTTTGGGAACTGCTAATTGCTATAAGGTTTGCTGTGACGAAGATGATTTTTTCTTTAAAGAGTATCAGAGCAAATTTGAGATTGAAAAGATACAGAAGGAAGCGAATCTTGTAAAGTATTTGGCAGAAAGAGATTTTCCTGTTGCCAGGTTTATCATGACAAAAGAGGATGAAAGCTGTTTTTTGTATGAAGGACATGTTATAGGTGTTCAGGAGTACCTGGAAGGGAAATCTTATCTTAATGATCTTCCGCATTATCTTTTGAAGGATAGCGCAAAGTATCTGGGACTATTGCATTTGGCACTTAAGGATTATCCGCTTGAAACAGAACTTGGTGAAAAGTGGGCAAGGAGCATCTCGGTTCAGTCTGTTATTGATAAATATGGAAGATTGCTTAAGGCATTGGAAGATTATAAGGAAGATGCCAACTATGCCAGGATAAAAGATGATCTTGAGTTCAAGATAGAACTTTTTGGTCATATTGAGGAAATGAAGGAATATTTCAAGGGAATTACATATACGTCTAGCCATGGCGATTATACGGCGTGCCAGTTGATATGTGATGATGAAAAGGTGAAAGCAGTAATAGATTTCTCTTCAGCAGCAAAGCTGCCTGCAGTCTGGGAGATAATGAGATCTTACATTCAATCAGGAGCATGCCCGAGTGGACAGTCGTTTGATATAGATGATTTTTCTTTGTACGTAGAAGAGTATATGAACTATTTTCCGCTTTCACAAAGAGATCTTGAGGCAATGCCGTATGTTTACCTTTTTCAGCTTTCTCGAAGTGCATACGGATATGAAGAATACTTGATTGATAAAACCGAGAATAGGGATGCGCTTTTACAGTTTGCGATTTGGAGAACAGAAATCTGTAAGGAAATTTACAATAAAGCGGACAATATTTCTAAAAAACTGATGCAATTAAGCAAAAGTGCTTGAGAAGATATTGCTTAGTTCAAAAAAATATATAATATTAATATTTATTTTTGGTATACATTGAGTATGATATAAATCAAAATATTGCAGAAGGATTAAAGCTAAATGATTAAACATCCAATTAATCCGGTATATGACAACAATTCAAGAATATTGGTACTAGGTAGCTTTCCGTCAGTGAAGTCCAGAGAGGCAATGTTCTTCTATGGACATCCGCAGAACAGGTTCTGGAAGGTGACGGCAGCGGTATTTGGCGAAAGTGTGCCACAGACAATTGATGAGAAAAGAGCCTTTCTATTAAGAAACCATATTGCAGTGTGGGATGTGATCGCGTCATGCGATATTGATGGATCTGCTGATTCAACAATTAAGAATGTAGTAGCTAATGATCTGTCTGTAATACTGGATAATGCACCTATTGAGGCAATCTTTGTTAATGGTAAGACTGCAGAGAAATATTACAAAAAGTATACAGAGAAAGTGACTAATAGAAAAGCAATATGCCTTCCGTCTACAAGCCCTGCTAACGCAGCATGGTCAGTGGATAAACTGGTGGAGGCATGGAGCGTGATCAGGACAAACTAAAATCAGCTGCTAAAGGGCAAAAACATGTCTTAGCAGCTGATTTGAATTTACATATGTATACTAAAATGATGTGATTCGTCATGCATATCATATAGATCAGAGCCGCATTCTTTGATATATTCCTGTCTCCATCTAAGGAGAAGATCTCTAAATCTGTATAATTGTTGATTGTCAGGACGACCAAAACGCTTGGCCAGTTCAGGCACAGAAGGCATCTTGTTTAAGAAGTTGTCATCCATTGCTTCAAGTTCGTTCAAAATATCCAGAGCACTCATGCTTTCGAAATGATCTATATTATCAGGTGTGAGTACCAATGTGAGAGCTCTTTTTTGAGGTTCTTCCAGTTCTCCTGATGTAATCCATTCAGCTTCAGTCATATGTTTTATCTTCCAGAAAGAATCCTTGATGTCTTGAGGAAGTGTTTCGAATTCAGATTTTGTTAATCGCTGATCTTCTAAAAGTTTACCTCTTCCTTTGCTGTGGGGCAGGAAATATGAATATTTCGAAGCACCATTTTTGTCTAATAGTTGTCGAAGTTCAGGCATCATTTCGATGTTTTCTTTCATCAAAGGAATGCTGATATTTACTGTAAGTTCATTTTTTATAGCGGAATCAAGCATTTTTAATATAAAATCAAAGTCGCCTTTTCTTCCTGCGAATTTGTCATGATATTCTTCTGTGCCGTAGAATGTCAGGTCGATCATTTCGATATCTGCATCTTTAAGGCGCTTCATTAGGCTATCAAGCTCGCTTTCGGACCTGAAAGCGAATCCGTTCATCTGAAGAAATCGTGCGCCCATTAATGAATATTTTTTACAAAAATATATATAGTCGAATAGCTTTGGTGTGTCCATGCAATAACCGAAATAGTAGTTTCCATATATTTCATTCTTTTGCTGTGCTAATTCAGTTATAACTCTTTCTCCAAGTTTTAGACCTCTTTCAAAATCTACGCCCGAAGCCTTGCCGCAGGATGAAAGAAGACAATGCCTGCAATATGTGTGACATGGAACGCAGTAATTGGCAATGCTAAGTGAAACAGTTTTCATACTCCCCCCTTATGATTCTTTATATTTTAAATTTCAATATGTCCTAGTTCATTTATTTCGATAACTTCTTTTCCCTCAAAAACTACTTCAACGATATTGGGCATCCAGTCCATCATTTTAATGAAATCGTCGTAGCCATATACAGGAGACAGATGATCAAGAATCGTGCTAAGTGCTGTTCCGTGGGTTCCGAGCACGATATTATGTCCTTTATACTTATCAAGAACTTCCATTAAAGCTTCAATATTACGATTTCTAACGTTTTCTATGGATTCGCCCCATTCAGGATTCCAGTCTTTGGTTTTGCCTTGGGAAAAGAGTGGACTTTTGCAAAAGTCTTTCGGACTTTGAACAATGGTACAGGCACTATATGACGTTATAATCAGTATTAGGTCAGGCCAATAATAACAATGGTTCTAGATAAAGCAAATTTGGAATAATACAACTATTTTTCGGCATTAGATTCATTGGAATAATACAAAAAGAATCAACGCCGACTTATTGGAGTAATATCAATTTGCTATTTAGAACAATACTAAAAATATGGGAGATAGCTATGGGACTAAATCACTTAGCGGTTGATATAGGCGCTTCCAGTGGCCGACACATTATCGGTAGAGTAGATAATGGCATTATGAAGCTGCAGGAAGTCTACCGATTTGAAAATGGAGTATCTGAGAAGAACGATCATCTGTGCTGGGATATAAATTTATTGTATCAAAATGTTATAGATGGTATCAGAGAGTGCAGAAACCAGAACCTTACGCCGGCTACCATGGGAATTGATACCTGGGGAGTTGATTTCGTGCTTCTTGACAGCGATGGGGAGATCCTTGGTGATACAGTCGCTTACAGAGACGAAAGAACAGATGGCATCAGGCAGGAGCTTGAAGATAAGGGCATCCTTTCTTTTGACGATCTGTATTCTAAAACAGGAATCCAATATCAGAAATTTAATACGATCTATCAGCTTGTGGCACTTCAAAAAGAGCATCCTGAATACATGGAGCAGGCAGAGAGCTTTCTCATGATTCCGGATTATCTTAATTATAAGCTGACAGGTATAAAGTCTAATGAATATACCAATGCTTCCACGACGGCGCTTGTGGATGCAAAGACCTGCGACTGGGACTATGAACTTATAGAAAAGCTCGGTCTTCCAAAGAAGATATTCGGTAAACTTTCAAAGCCTGGTACAAAGCTTGGAAGATTTACTCAGGAAGTCAGGAACTATGTGGGTTTTGACCTTGATGTAATACTTCCGGCTACTCACGATACAGGTTCTGCCTATCTTGCAGTTCCGGCAAGAGATGACAAGGCAGTGTTCCTGTCATCAGGCACCTGGTCACTTATGGGAGTTGAGAACAAAGAATCTATAACAAATGGCGAGTCTAAGGAAGCTAACTTCACCAACGAAGGTGGCTATAACAATACTTATAGATATCTTAAGAACATCATGGGACTTTGGATGATCCAGTCTGTAAGGCGGGAGATCGGTGAGATTACAGGCACAAAGCCTTCTTTCCCGGAACTTATAGAAGCAGCTAAGCAGGCAAAAGATGTTGACGTAGTGCTTGATGTTGATGATGCAAGATTCCTTGCACCTAAGTCAATGATAGAAGAGATAAAAAAGGCCTGTGAGGATGCAGGAGAACCACTTTCAAATGTCAGAGATGATAGTCCATCTGAAAAGAATGATTCGGATAGTAAAAAAATCGAAGGGTGCGAGGCAACAACTTGTCTTCCGGCAGGAACAGGCGAAGTTATGGCGGTTATCTATAATTCTCTTTCTGATGACTACAGAAGAACTGTAGAGACGCTTGAAAAACTTACTGGTAATAAATACACATCCATCAACATAGTGGGCGGCGGATCACAGGATATGTACCTGAACCAAAGAACCGCTCAGGCGACAGGACTTCCTGTGTTTGCAGGACCAATAGAAGGAACAGCTCTTGGAAACCTGATAGTGCAGTTCATATGTTCAGGAGAGTACAAGGATCTTCAGGAAGCAAGAGATGCAATAAAGAAGAGCTTTGATATTAAATGTATTGAAGACTAAGTGATATCAGTTGAATAGCTATATAGATAATAAGTATTTGATATAAAAACTATATTTAACAAACATCGAATAGAAAAATCGAAGCTACAAGCCTTGAATTAAGGCTAAAGGAGGAAAAATGAGTTACGCAGAAGCAAAAGAGATTTACGCCAGTTATGGCGTTGATACAGAAAAAGCAATTTCACTTCTCAGAAATAAAGAGATCAGCATTAACTGCTGGCAGGGAGATGATGTTGTAGGATTTGATAATCCAAATGGCGGAGCTGGAGATGGTATCGCAACAACAGGTAATTATCCGGGGCGTGCCAGAACATTTGAAGAGCTCAAGGCAGATTTCCTTGAAGCTATAAGCCAGATTCCCGGCAAGAAGAGAATCAATCTTCATGCATGCTATGCAATCTATGATGATGAGCATCCATGGGTGGACCGCGATGAGCAGACATATGAGCACTTTAAGCCGTGGGTTGATTTTGCCAAGGAGCATAACCTTGGAATTGATTTTAACCCGACTATTTTTTCCCACAAGATGATGGTTGATGGTCTGTCTCTTTCATCCCCTAAGAAAGAAGTTCGCGATTTCTGGATTCGTCATGCGATTGCATCCAGAAGGATCGCAGAGAGAATCGGTCAGGAACTGGGTGACATGGTTCTTAATAATGTATGGATCCCGGACGGTTTTAAGGATATTCCTGCTGACCGCCTTACACCAAGACTTCGTCTTAAAGATTCTCTTGATCAGATTTTTGCAGAGAAGTGCCCACACGTTATCGATACAGTAGAATCCAAGTTCTTTGCTATCGGCGTTGAGAGCTATACAACAGGATCAAACGAGTTCTACATGAGCTATGCAGCAACTCATCCAGGCGTATACAACCTTCTTGATATGGGACACTATCATCCAAGTGAGTATGTAAGTGACAAGATTCCTGCACTTCTTCCTTTCTTTGACAAGATCCCGCTTCACGTCACAAGACCTGTTAACTGGGATTCAGACCACGTAGTTCTTCTTCAGGACGAGCTTATTGAAGTAATGAAGGAAGTAGTTAGAAATGATGCACTTGATAAGGTTATCCTGGGACTTGACTTCTTCGATGCATCGATCAACAGAGTAGCAGCCTGGGTCATCGGAACAAGAGCAGCTCAGAAGGCCCTTCTTCTTGCACTTCTTCAGCCCAACGAAGAACTCAAGAAAGCTCAGGACGAAGCCGACTTCACAAAACGTCTCATGCTTTCAGAAGAAATGAAGTCACTTCCTTGGTCAGATGTATGGGCAGAGTATTGCAGCCGCGAAGGAGTACCAGCTGACAAATCATGGTACGACGAGATCAAGCGCTACGAGGTAGAAGTACTTTCAAAGAGATCGTAATACATAGCAAAGAGCTATAAAAAATATAACTATAAACACTTCAAACTTCCCATTTGTATTTGGAACCGGCATAACCTCCCAATACAAAAGGGAAGCTTGAAAACCACCACAGGAGGACAGATTTATGGCAAATCGTATCGTACTTAACACAGTTTCTTATCATGGAAAGGGCGCAATCGCGGAGATCCCAGGCATTGCAAAGCGTGAGAACTTCACTAAGGTTTTCGTATGCTCTGATCCTGATCTTGTAAAGTTTGGTGTAACAGCTAAGGTTACAGACCTTCTCGATAAAGAGGGAATTGCTTACGAGCTCTTTTCCGGAATTAAACCAAACCCAACAGTTGAGAATGTTGTAGATGGCGTTGAGGCTTACAAGAAGGCAGGCGCTGATTCTATCATAGCTATCGGCGGCGGATCCTCTATGGATACAGCAAAGGCTATCGGTATCATCATCACAAACCCTGAGTTTGCTGATGTTAGATCACTTGAGGGCGTTGCACCTACCAAGAATCATGCAGTTAAGACTATCGCAGTTCCTACAACAGCCGGTACTGCAGCAGAAGTTACTATCAACTACGTAATCACAGATGTTCAGAAGCAGCGCAAATTCGTATGCGTTGACGAGCACGATATTCCTGCATATGCAGTTATCGATCCTGAGATGATGAGCTCTATGCCTAAGGGCCTTACAGCTGCAACTGGTATGGATGCCCTCACACACGCTATCGAAGGCTATACAACCAAGGGCGCTTGGGAGCTTACAGATATGTTCCACTTAAAGGCTATCCAGCTCATCGCTGATAACCTTAGAAAAGCTGTTGAGAACGATCCTGAAGGACGCGAGAAGATGGCTCTTGCCCAGTACATCGCTGGAATGGGCTTCTCAAACGTTGGACTTGGAATCGACCACTCTATGGCACACACACTTTCTGCTCACTATGACACTCCTCACGGCGTAGCTTGCGCTATGTTCCTTCCAATCTCCATGGAATACAACCGCGACTACACAGGCGAGAAGTATAGAGAGATCGCAAGAGCTTTCCATGTTGAAGGCGTTGACAATATGTCTCAGGAAGAGTACCGCGATGCCGCTATTGCAGCTGTTCGCAAGCTTTCCCAGGATGTAGGTATTCCGGAAAAGAACGAGAAGATCAGAGAAGAGGATCTGTCACAGCTTGCAGATGATGCACTCGCAGATGCATGCTGCCCAGGTAACCCACGCGAAGCTACAAAGGCAGATGTACTCGCTATGTTCAAGAAACTGTGCGTTTAATCACAAGTGCTTAAACGCAAGTATTATTTGAAGAACCAATAAAAACTTAAAGAGGTTTGTTATGTTTAATATTTTAGAAGCACCATTTATGATCGAGATGATCAGAACCATCACTAATATGTATGCCCACGGCTGGGATGAGCGTAATGGGGGTAATGTATCTTTACTTCTTGAGGAAGAGGCTATCAAGGACTATGTAGACCTTGAAGCTGTGATCCGCACTATCGATATCCCTTTTGATGCGACTGACCTTATAGGAAAATACTTCCTTGTAACAGGAACAGGCAAGTATTTAATGTTCAGTATGATCCTGAGAAAAATATGGGTCTTTTCAGGATCGGCAAGGATGGTCATACAGCAGAGCTTCTCTGGGGCTATAACGACGGCGGAAGATTTACATCTGAGCTCCCTGCTCACCTTATGAGCCACATTACAAGACTTAAGGTAGATCCTGACAACCACGTTGTAATGCATTGCCATCCAACCAACCTTCTTGCAATGACCTATGTTCACGATCTTGATGAAAAGAAGTTTACACATACTCTCTGGGAGTTTTCAACAGAATGCATCGTTGTATTCCCGGACGGAGTCAATGTCCTTCCATGGATGCTGTGCGGAACCAATGAGATTGGAGAGGCTACAGCTAAGAAGATGGAGACATCTCGTCTTGTAGTCTGGGCTGCACATGGCATCTATGGTGCGGGCAAAGACCTTGATGAGACCTTCGGACTTATTGAGACTGCTGAGAAGGCGGCTGAAGTATACATGAAGTGCGCAGCAGTTCCTCAGGTCAACACTATCAAGGACTCTGAGCTAAAAGAACTGGCAGACTTTTTCAAGGTTACACCTAGAGAAGGATATCTGAATCTATAAAAATGCGGGTGTCTGCTGTGAGATGTACCATTTTAACTGGCTTGTCCGGTAAAATGGGCGCTTATTACTATGGCAGGCACCCGATTTTTTTTAGTGGCGAATTTAAGATGTTATATGTGCGAATATAACCATATGTGCAGTATTCTAGTGCATAAAAATTGCTGATGCATTATAATGATTCAGTGGGTGTTGATATACTAATAAAATACTAGACGATAGCGATGATTACGATTATCTCTGGATATACAGACGTTTTTATTTGCCCATTTTTTATCGACTTTTTTTAACACTATTTAATAATAATTGAAAAGTCTATTTTATGGATCAGACTTATATTTTTTGTTAAAAATGCCGATATAAAATCAGATTGCAATGACTATAAGAAAAACCAGAGGACTTTATGCAATACAACATTTCTTTTGACATATGTGCAATAGTTATATTCATATTTGTTCTTGTGTTGTTCCTCGCAAGGAAGAATTATTCCACCAGCTCTAATTCTGCGTACCTTATCCTGCTTGTGGATTCTCTTATTGCGGCTTTTTCTGATGCGATCACAGGCTACACTATTCCTAACGCAGACAAAGTTCCCCTCGCCTTTAACTACATCATCAATTCAGTATTCTTCCTGTCTATGAATACTGTTTTGTTCTGTTATTGCTATTATCTTTTGAGAATCATCTACAAGACCCGCCCATTTACCATGCTTAACAGGGTTTTTCTTGTTGTGTGCGGTGTCATCGACGTTGTTCTTATTGTTACTAATCCCTGGACCAAGGCAGTATTTTATTTTGATAAATATGTTTATTGTTCAGGAAGTTACAAGAATGTCCTGTACATCATATCCTTTCTGTTGCTGCTCAACTGCGCATTTGAGACTATCAGAAACAGAGAATCCCTGAAACTTGGGCAGATAGTTGGAATGATCCTGGTTACATTTGGTAACCTTTTTTCAGTTCTGTTCCAGATGTTCCACCCGGAGCAGCTTATCACCTCTTTTACCGTATCAATGGCACTTCTTGTAATATACATGTCTATTCAGGATGTGGACAATTACGTAGATCCGCTGACAAGGGCCTTCAACCAGCAGGCTTTTGAAGATACTCTCAGCGGATTTGTAAGAACCAAAAATCCGTTTACAGTAGTTACAGTCAAGCTTCAGAACTTTAGAAAAGTCAATGAGACTACGGGAATCGTTGCAGGTAACAGGGTCCTTGAGATTATCGCTCAAAGACTCCGTCTTATCGTGGGAAAAGAAAACCTGTTTTATAATTCCGGTACCCGTTTTACTGTTCTGATCCACGACAAGGGAATGGATGAAAATGCTATCATCTCACAGATTAAATTTGAGCTTCGAAGAGAATTTGTTGTAGGTGATATTGAAATAAGACTTAAACCGCAGCTCATAGTTGTAAGATATCCTGATCACGGCACGACTTCATTTGAGCTTGAGGATGCTATTACATACTGTATGAGACAGCTTGAGAAGTCCAACACTCAGGAAGTCATCTACGCTGATTCTCTTATTCTTAAGCAGGTAAAAAGAAATGCAGAAATGGACCGTATCATGCGCGAAGCTTTGTACAATGGAGGCTTCAAGGTCTATTACCAGCCAATAAGAGATGCTAAGACAGGAGAGTACCACTCTGCCGAGGCACTGCTTCGTTTGTTCGATGAAGACTACGGCTTTATCAGTCCTGAGGAGTTTATCCCTAGAGCGGAAAAGAGTGGTCTTATAACTGAGATCGGTGAGTATGTTTTTGAAGAAGTCTGTAAGACTATCAGAAGTCGCAAGCTTACTGAACTTGGAATTGACTATGTCGAGATCAATCTGTCTGCTGTACAGTGCATTCAAAGGGATCTTAAAGACAAGCTGTTTTTGATCATGAAGAGATATAATATCAAGCCTGAGATGATCAATCTTGAAATAACAGAGACTGCCACAGTAACTTCCAGTGAGCAGCTTCTGGATTTCATGAACGGCATGCTTCACGGCGGAATCACCTTCTCACTTGATGATTATGGCTCAGGTCTTGCCAATATGAATTATCTTCTGATGTATCCTTTCCATGTGGTTAAGCTTGATAAGGTGCTTGTATGGAAGGCCTTTAGTCAGGAGAGAGCTCTTGTCGCTCTTAAGTATACTATTGAAATGCTCAAAGAGCTTAACTACGAAATAATCGCAGAAGGCGTTGAAACCGAGGAACAGGCTGATGGTCTTGCAGAAATGGGCTGCGATAAGTTTCAGGGATATCTGTATAGTAAGGCTATTGATAAGGATGAACTTGTTGAATTCCTTAAGAAAAACTTAAGCTGCGAAAGGGCTTAATTATGCTATAATAGTGGAAATGCAGTCAGGGGGCAATGATCGAATTGTTAAACTGCATTTTGACTTTATTAAATAGGGGACAGGCTGATCATATTTTTAATATATAGGGTATGAAGTCTGATCTAAGATTTCAGGAGGAGAAACATGTCAGTTAATGACGAATACATTGAATTTACTATTCCCAGACAAAAAACTATAGCGCTCATTGCGCATGATAAGAAGAAAAAAGAACTTGTAGAGTGGTGCGAACACAATAAATTCAGACTTGAAAAGCATTTCCTGTGCGGAACAGGCACATCAGCAAGACTTGTAGCAGAAAAGACAGGACTTCCTGTTAGAGCTTATAATTCAGGACCACTTGGTGGTGACCAGCAGGTTGGAGCCAAGGTTGTTGAAGGTAAGGTTGATATGATCATCTTTTTCTCAGATCCTCTTGCAGCTCAGCCTCACGATCCTGATGTAAAAGCACTTCTTCGTATAGCTCAGGTTTATGACATCCCGATCGCTAATAACAGATCTACAGCGGATTTTATGATCACAAGCAGATTCATGGAAGATGAGTATGTTCACAGAGTTATGAACTTCGACAGAAATGTTGAGAAGAGAGTAAAAGAGGGCAACCTCATATAAAGAAATAAAAAAGATGATCTCATAAAGGAGGATATACAGAAATATGATCAATATCAAAAATGTTACTGATGATATACTATGGATTGGCGGAAGCGACAGGCGCCTTGCTTTATTTGAGAATCTTTTTCCACTGCCATATGGTGTATCTTACAACAGCTATGTGGTCAAAGATGACAAGACAATTATTTTCGATACAGCAGATGTGACAATAGCCGACCAGTACGTTGAGAATTTGCAGGCAGCTCTTGCAGGAAGTACCCCTGACTATCTTGTGATCCTTCATATGGAGCCTGATCATTGCTCACAGATATCAAGAGTAGTATCTCTTTATCCTGATATCAAGCTCGTTGGCGGTGTGCAGACCTTTAAATTCCTTCATCAGTTCTTCCCTGAACTTGATGATGTAGAAAAAGTTACTGTTAAGGAAGGCGATACTTTAGATACAGCAAACCACAGCTTCAGTTTTGTGGCAGCGCCTATGGTTCACTGGCCTGAAGTTCTTCTTGCTTTTGATACAAAGAGTGGAACACTTTTCAGTGCAGATGCTTTTGGTACTTTTGGAAGCGTAGATTCCGGTATCTTTGCAGATGATTATGATTTTGAAAAAGACTTCCTTGACGAAGCAAGACGCTATTATGCCAACATAGTTGGTAAGTATGGCGCACAGGTTCAGGCTGTTCTTAAGAAGGCTCAGGGCCTTGAGATCCAGAGAATATGTCCTCTTCACGGACCTATCTGGCGTAAGGATCTTGGCTGGTTTATTGATAAGTATGATAAGTGGAGCCTTTGCACTCCTGAAACAGACGATATACTTATTGTATATGGTTCTATGTACGGCCATACAGCAAGTGCTTCTGAGACTCTTGCTCAGATCGTTCATGAAAAGAGCGGCAAGAATGTTAGAGTATTTGACGTAAGTAAGACTGACAAGTCTTTCCTTGTTGGAGAAGCTTGGCGCTGTGCTAAGATCGTGCTTCTGGCACCGACTTATAACGGCGGATTGTATCTTCCTATGGAAAGCTATGTAGAAGACCTTGTAGCTCTTGGCCTTAAGAACAGAGCATTTGCTCTTGGACAGAACGGTACATGGGCACCTGTTGCTGCTAAGCATATGTCTGATAAGCTGGCACTTCTTAAGGATTGTACTATTTCTGAGACAGTTCTTACCATCAACTCAGCACTTCATGATAGTGATTTGGCTACAGTTGAGAGCTTTGCAGATGCTATCGTGAATATGTGATATAGCGATCTGTACATGTATTATCTCGAAAAGCATGATATAGATGATTTCTTGATATGAGAGAATAATAGTGATTTTAATTGTAATGCATTCCTGAATGAAAATTCAGGGATGCATTAATTTTGCACTGGATTATAAGCTCTAATTAGGGTAAAGTAGTAATGGTTGGTTATTTGATATTCTCAAATGAAAGGGAGGAGATATTTATGCTTGAAAAGACATTCAAGCTCAAAGAACACGGTACAACTGTCAAAACAGAGGTTCTGGCAGGTCTTACCACATTTCTTGCGATGGCCTACATTCTGGCTGTCAATCCATCAATTCTTGGAGCCGTAATGGATCCAAACGGAGTATTTATTGCAACAGCAATAGCTTCAGCATTAGCTACATTTTTTATGGCATTTATTGCTAACTATCCTATAGCATTGTCAGCAGGTCTTGGACTTAATGCTTACTTTGCTTATACAGTATGTCTTGGTGAACTTGCAGATATGGGAGATCAGGCATTTACTGTATGTCTTACAGCAGTTTTAGTAGAGGGTATTGTATTCATTCTTCTTTCTGCATTCAAATTCCGTGAGCAGATCATTAATGGTATTCCTCACAACCTTAAAAATGGTATATCTGCCGGAATCGGCCTCTTTGTTGCCTTTATCGGACTTCAGGGCGCAGGAATCGTTGTAAAGAGTGATGCAACACTTGTAGATATGGGTGATTTCTCCACACCTCAGGTAGTACTTGCACTTATTGGTTTCATTATCATTGTTGTATTATGCAGCCTTAACATTCCTGGTGCTGTTCTTATCGGAATCATCGTTACATGGATCCTTGGTATGTGCGCACAGGCTTCAGGCTGGTATGTTGTTAACGAAGCTAATGCAAGTCTTTTCCCAGACTTCTCTAATGGTCTTGTAAACTTCTCAGGACTAGCAAATACGGCCTTTAAGTTTAACTTTGGCTGGGTTGCTTCTCACATGGTTTCATTCATTGCTATTACTTTCAGCTTCCTCTTCGTAGATCTTTTCGATACAGTTGGAACAGTTGTTGGTGTAGCTGATAAGGCTGGCCTTCTTGATAAGGACGGCAAGCTTCCAAGAGTTGGTAAGGTATTCATGTCTGATGCTCTTGGTACTACACTTGGTGCATGTCTTGGTACATCTACAATTACAAGTTTCGTAGAGTCAAGTGCCGGTGTTGCAGCAGGCGGACGTACAGGTCTTACAGCTCTTACAACAGGATTCATGTTCATCGTAGCTATGTTCCTGTCACCTGTATTCCTTGCTATTCCTTCATTCGCAACAGCTCCAGCTCTTGTATATGTTGGAATGCTTATGATCACATCTATCAAGAAGATCGAATTCGACGGAGACATCGCAGATAGCGCAGGTGCTTACATGGCACTTCTTATAATGCCTCTTACATATTCAATCGCTAACGGTATCATGTTCGGTATACTTACATGGGTTATCGTAAAAGTATTCGAGCGCAAGTCAAAAGATGTATCACCTATCATGTGGGTTATCTTCGGACTTTTTGTTCTCAGAATTATAACTCTTGTAACTAACTTCAGATAAGAGTCAGAAAAATATTTAAAGGGCAGTAGGATGTAAAAATCTTACTGCTCTTTCTTTTTGGAACTCAGATTGGTCAGAATATAGCAAAGGTTGACTAGATTGAAATGGGATAGTCATATTAGGATATACATTGTTGGATCAGTGAGTGATTTAGTAATGTATTTTTTTTGTTTAGTCTAGAAGGAGTTTTTGACATTGTTTATTTATCAACCTGGCGAAGAAACTATTTATTTTGCAACTAATGAAGCTGAAGTTTTAGCAGCAATAGAGAATGATCCCTTATACATAGAATCTGGCAAGAAATGTGAGATTCATTCTTTTGAGCAGCCTTATTCAAAAACTATCACAGCATAGTATCAATGATATCCTTATAAAAAAGCTGATATAATGCTGAATTATTCAACCATATGCGCTTGCATAAGCTGGATTACAATGATAAAATTATATTCATTGCAGATGTAGTTCATCGGTAGAATATCAGCTTCCCAAGCTGAGGAGGCGGGTTCGATTCCCGTCATCTGCTTTCGGTTGGTCGTGGTTAGATGATTTATTTAACTACGGCCTTTTTGTTTTAGGGCTTTTAAATGCTGCGATTGACAAAATAGCGATATTTATTTTGCCACGGATCAGATATATTTTAAGAGCTACAAAGTGTAGAATTAGTAAATCAAGAAATTGAAAGAACAATGAAAGAAAAGGAGTTCAAAATGAAAGACAGAATCCAGAGAAGAAGTGAATTATTAGTTGAAAACAGAAATCTGTTGCATAAGGATTTTCGTTTGGAGAACGGCCTTATCACAGTCATTGCAGGAGCTGCATTTGCTCAAAAAGACAGAACTGCTGATCCTGACAGGGTTAAGGAATGCAGAAAACTCCTTAGAGATAGACAGGGAGCTTTTTCTCAGATGCGTGGCAATAACGAACTTGTTATTTCTTCAAAGATGGCTGTAAGCCCTAACCCGGAGCAGTATCTGGATAATCTGGTTGAAATATATGAAAAGTTTCAGAAGGGCAAATTTTTCAGTTCATCTTATAGAGTACTGGCAGCATCAACAATTTGCGATGCCGGCAAAGCAAGCCAGGCTGATGCGATAGTTGAAAAGACCAATGAGATCTTAAAGGGCATGAATTCAAAGCACCCCTTCCTTACATCTGATGATGATACAGGATTTGCAGTGCTTCTTGCTATGACAGAAAAGAGCACAGAGAGCATTCTTGAGGAACTTGAGCAGTCTTATCAGATTCTTAAAAGGAGCTTCTCATTCCATGACAACGCTGTATATTCCCTTGCTCAGGTTCTTACAACTTACGATGGAGACGCTGTGGCAAAGTGCAAGAAGGCAGTAGAGATCTTTGAAGCCTTCAAGGAAACAGGTTATAAATATGGAAAAGAGCATGAGCTTCCATCACTGGGAATCCTCATAAACCTTAGTGATAACATTGGAGACATTGTTGGAGATGTTATCGAAGTATTTGAATCCTTTAAGGGACAGAAAGGTTTTGGAATGCTTGATATGTCCAAGCAGACCAAGCTTATGCTTGGAGCCATGATAGTTGCCAGCGCTTATGGCGAAGACAGATCTACAGCTAATGCCGCAGTTGCAAACGGTGCTCTTTCAATAATCATCGCTCAGCAGGCTGCTATGTTAGCAGCTATTGCTGCAACTTCAGCATCTGCAGCAGCTTCTTCATCACACTGATCATTAAAGAAAATAAGAGATGCCTACAGCAAAGGGAGCTTATACTTCACCTGCGTAATCGAGTAGGAGCCAGCCTACGATTTGTCTGTTAATGCAATTTGTCTTATGAATAATGATTATTCCAGCTGGAGTTCTGATGACTGGAGCTCTGATAACTGGGATTCCGGCTACACTGATTGGGATTCAGACTGGTAATTTCAATATCCTTTGTTAAAAAAGCCTAAAAAACCCTCATCATTTTTGGTATTATAAACCTTCGATTTTGCTAGGTATTTTCACATTTTTATAATATAATTGGGATACCGCGTGGAAAGAATTATCCATAACAGTACAAATCGTAATGATATCAAAAGAATAGGGAGAAGTTTTTATGAGTATGAATGAAGTTGCGGTAATGGAATGCAGTCTGGAAAGCGTAAGAGAGATCATCAATGATTGGGATCCGATTGGCGTATTTCCTATGGCACCGGATGATGAATACGAAGCTGAGATCAAGAAGATCTACGAGTATGTTTCAGATAATACTAACATTGGTAAAAAAGAGTTAGCTACTTATATAAGCAATACGTTTATTGAGTTATTTGGAATTGATTCCTTTACTGCAAGTGATATTGACTGCCTGTCAGTTGCAGAGCAGATCCTTAGTGCTGATTTTTGAATAAGAATCAGAGGGTTTACCATTTGTATTAAAAAGCTCTCATCCTATGTAGCAAGCAGTAGCTTGTCTTATGGGATGAGAGCTTTTTAGATGGATAATGGTGATCCGTCTTATTATGCTACATCAGATGTGCAGTGAGGACACTTTGTTGCCTCCTTGTTGATCTCTGATTTGCAGTAAGGGCAGATCTTAACAGGCTTTGGTGCTTCCTCATTCTTCTTGCCGATCTTGTCGTGCAGCTTATTAAGAGAACGAACAAGAAGGAAAATAACGAGTGCCATAAGAAGGAAATTGATCACAACTGTGATGAATGTTCCGTAGTTAAGTGTAGCGCCGCCTGCTTCTTTTGCAGCTTCAAGTGTTGCATATTTATTTCCATCGAGAGAGATGAAATAGTTATTGAAATCAATTCCGCCTGTGATAGCACTGATGCAAGGCATGATAATGTCATTTACAAGTGAATTGATAATGTTCTGGAATGCGCCACCGATGATGACACCGACTGCCAAGTCCATAACATTGCCACGCATGATAAATTCCTGAAACTCAGCAACGAACCCCTTTTTCTTTTCTTTTGCCATAGTAGCCTCCTTTATGTTAGATGAAGATTTCAAACAGATATACTAATTGTATTAGCTATTATCTGTCTTAAATATAGGAAAATAAACTACTATGAGTATACCACACTCCAAGTACCAATGATTAGTAAAACATTACAACTCCAGATAATCTTTTTGGGCCTTGATCTCATCTGGAACTTCAAATCCGCCCTTTTCGATCTTGGTAAAAACATTTTCCAAGGTGTGCATGGCAGTAGCTTTCTTGGTGTCGAAGGTTTTAAGGAGGTCACCGTACTGAGGAGACGCAGTCATCTTTTCCCTAAGCTCTTTGGAGAATGGGCAATAGGCAAAGAGTATCTGCCTTGAAATCTTGTTAAGGCGCAGTGATCCTGACTTTTCAAACTTCATATAAGTGATATAGTCTGACATGAAGACCTGATTGTAGTGGTTTGAGTATTTCTTGAGCTGGTCGTGGAGCTTCTCCTTCTGATCCTCGGTGAGGGTGCGGTTCTTCTTGTAGAACTGAAGGTAGTCACAGTATTCGGAGGTCAGAGACGGGTCTGTTACATCGTTCCAGTGGACGCCCTGTATGGTCTTGCACATCTCCCATCTATAATCGGCAAAGCCCTGAAGAAGTGTGTCGGAAAGGTCTGCTGTGTGGAAGAGTGAGATACAGTATCTTGCAGGTGTATCTCTTTTCCTTCCTTCAATTTCCTGCCAGAGAGAGATCCTGGAGCCGCAGTTTGGAAGGAGTATGAAGTAGGGCATAACCTCTTTTGCATAAGTAAAGGTGTTGACGCCGACCTCAGGGTTTGAGTACATTACATTTCGGTAAAAGATGCTGTAGTCATCGTTTTTGAGCTCGTCAACTTTGCTCTGAAGGATATCGCTTCGAAGGTAGGCTTCGTTTAATGGCTTGGTGATGCTGGATTCATCGAATATTGGAACGAAAGCAGAGGCTCTTCCGCAGGTTACACGGTTACTGAGCATAAAGAGATTGTTGATCTCGAACTCGAGCTTTGCTTTAGAATCCTCCATAAGAGCATTCATCTCATCTTCAGAGATGTTGCCCTGGGATTTCTGCTCGTGAAGATATCCGGGGTAATCCAGGTTGAACTCGTTCCTTGAAGGCACAACTTCTTCGTTGTAGATCATCTCAAGCCATTCCGGCATGGTGAATATATGCCTTCCCGGGTCAGGAGCATAGGATTTCATGATGCGGTACAATACGGCAGTCTGCTCGCTTGAAACAAGGTCTTCATGACAGTAGCCGAACATGAGGAACATCTTAACAGCATCCGGAACCAGAGATTCAGTCAGGCTTGCAAGAAACACGTCCTTGTAAACCTTGTAGAAGTGGGTGGCAACATCACGCCTTACCTTTCTGTATTCGTCAGAATAAGCATCAGTTACAGTAGAAGAGCTGTAGGCTCTTACTGCATCTGCAAATTCTTCGGAAGTTTCTGGGTCTACGTTGCCAAATGCAAGGAGCGTGTTAAGAACGTCTTTGAATTCAGGAATCTGATCAAGATTTTCTTCACCGCCGTTCATGATCTGATCAGATTTAGTCTTGATGGTTGTGAAAGCACTACGGAAAGCCGCAGTTTCTTTTAACAGATTCTTGGTGTATCTGAGAATCTCGAAAGAATACTGGCAGAGCGCGTTAAGAGACTGGACGCAGTTCATGACCATGGCTACGTCGATATCTATATTGATTGTATAAAAAGCTTTGCGAAGGGATGCATCATTTTCGATGAGGGCATTAACATAGGCAACCTTCCACTCGGGAGCGAGCTTAATGTCAGGAAGTGCTGTCTGCTGTAGAACCTCTGGATAAGCCTTGAGCTGAGTACCTGCGATAGTGCAAAGAGAAGGGTACTGCTCATAATCGGCCATGATCTGCCTGTAGGTGTCATTCGCCTCCTGAAGCTGCTTCTGACAGGCATCCAGAGCGGTCTGATAAGACTTGTATACGTTGGATACGAGAATAGGCGCAATCTTGGGGTTAGCCTTGATCACACTTATAAGATCATCCATGCGATTGTAGGGATAGGAAGCGATAGTTGCATCCGTAGCGGCCTGATAGGTGAAGTTATAGGTATCACCAGGCGTTTCAGGAAGCCCGCAGATAGTGCCACCCTTAAGGACAACACTTATCCCCTCGTTAAATATATTGATCTCGCCTTTTGAAATGATGTCGATAGTTTCAACTGTAGAACCTGCTGCGTGAAGAGTCTGACCTTTTTTGAGTTCGATTATCTGCATACTAGACCTCGTTTTGGGGTGCCAACTAAACGTCGCTTTATAAGTTACAGACTTCTGGAATTATTTATAAATAACCGGCTGTATGGTTGTTTAGATGCTTATAAATAAAAGCCAATTATCACTATTACATCAATTTGTTATCATATAACAAGTATACCATATATTTTGCTGCGTGTTATACTAATGAAAGCAGTTAGTGAGCAGGATTATCCATGTTTTTAGTAGGATTTGGCTACTGGGCACTAGGGTATTGGCAGGAGCTCCTATAAGGAGACCGCCGGGATCATGGAAGCTTTCAATCACATTCTGATGCGCA
>CAMVNV010000028.1 GCA_947168935.1 uncultured Butyrivibrio sp.
GGGAAGGATAATCTATATGAAAAAATTACTTAAGCTAAATGGAGATCTGACCACATATCTTATTGTTATTGTGGCATATATCATTTTTGAAATTCTTATTCTTACAGGTACGCTTTCAAGTCATATGCAGGGACTTTTAGTTCCTATGGTATATTATGCGATTGCTGCAGTAGGTCTTAACCTTTGTGTTGGTATACTTGGTGAGCTTTCAATTGGACATGCGGGATTCATGTGCGTGGGAGCATTTTCAAGTGCTATTTTTTCAAATGCATTTGCAGAAACTATTCCGTCAGGTATCAGATTCTTCCTTGCATTTGTTATAGGAATCGCTGTATCAGCTCTTTTTGGATTTTTAATTGGTATACCTGTTCTTAGACTTAATGGTGACTACCTTGCCATCGTAACTCTTGCATTTGGTGAGATTATCAAGAACGTTATCAATGCTCTTTATGTTGGAGTGGATTCCAAAGGTCTTCATTTTTCACTTACAAGCGCAAGTGATATGAACATGGAAGTGGGCGGAACAACAGTTCTTTCAGGTCCTATGGGTATTACAGGAACTCCTCGTGATGCAAACTTTACTATAGCAATAGTGGTACTTTTAATATCTCTTTTCATAGTTCAGAACCTTGTTAAGTCCCGTGACGGACGAGCTATCATGGCTATAAGAGATAACAGGATCGCAGCAGAATCTGTTGGTATCAACATCACTAAGTTCAAGATCCTTGCATTTACAATTTCAGCTGCAATAGCCGGTGCAGCAGGTGTCCTCTTTGGACATAACATCTCTGCTCTTCAGGCTACAAGCGGAAACTTTGGTTATAACATTTCAATTCTTATCCTCGTATACGTAGTTCTTGGAGGAATTGGAAATATCAAGGGAAGCGTCATTGCAGCAGCGATCCTTTATATGCTTCCTGAGATGCTCAGAGGTTTGAGCACCTACAGAATGCTTATCTATTCCATCGTACTTATCGTCATGATGCTCTTTAACTGGGCACCAGGTGCAAGGGCGTGGAGATCCAGATTTTTATCAAAGTTTTCAGGACTTACAAAAAGACCGGGAAGGAGCTTTAAAGTTTGAAAATATAAAATTTTCAAACTTTTCAAAGTGGCATCGCGAGCTCTGCCACTTCAACCATTAGTCACTCGTTTCACTCGCGACATGAGGTTAAATAATGGCACTTCTTGAAGTAAAAAAACTTTCAATTTCATTTGGCGGTCTTCGTGCAGTTGATGACCTTACTTTTTCCATAGAAAAAGGTGAACTATATGGTCTCATCGGACCTAATGGTGCAGGTAAGACTACTGTATTTAACCTTCTTACAGGCGTTTATAAGCCAACAGAAGGCATCATAAAGCTTGATGGCAGCGATATCACAGGCAAAAAAACTATCGATATCAATCAGGCAGGAATAGCCAGAACATTCCAGAATATCCGCCTTTTTAAACAGATGTCTGTAATAGATAATGTTAAGGTTGGTCTTCAGAATGATAAGGATCTGTCCTATTCAAGCCTTGACGGAATACTTCATACACCTAAGTATCGCAGGGTGGAAAAAGAGATTGAGGAAAGGGCTTTAGAGATCCTTAAAGTCTTCAATCTTGATGAATCAAGAGACGTCCTTGCAGCAAACCTTCCTTATGGTCAGCAAAGAAAGCTTGAGATAGCAAGAGCTATTGCTACAAAGCCAAAGCTCCTTTTACTTGATGAGCCTGCAGCAGGAATGAATCCTAATGAGACAGCAGAGCTTATGGAGACTATACAGCTTATCAGAGACAAGTTTGAGATGACAATCCTTTTGATCGAACATGATATGAAGCTTGTCAGCGGTATCTGTGAGAGGCTTACAGTTCTTAACTTTGGCCGTGAACTTAAGCAGGGCGTAACTAAAGACGTACTTAATGACCCTGAAGTAATCAAGGCTTATATCGGAGAATAAGAGTGAAGAATGAGGTTTTAATATGGCGCTTTTAGAAGTAAAGGATTTACAGGTATATTATGGAGTTATACAGGCTCTTAAGGGGATAAATTTCCATGTAGATAAGGGCGAGATCGTAGCCCTCATCGGAGCTAACGGAGCTGGCAAGACTACAACTCTTCATACCATATCTGGCCTCTTAAAGGCAGGAAGCGGATCTGTGATCTATAACGGAAAAGATATTACAGGTGTTCCCGGACATGAGATCGTCAAAATGGGAATGGCTCAGGTGCCTGAAGGAAGAAGAGTATTTGCTGACATGACAGTAGCTCAGAACCTTGCCCTTGGAGCTTATACGAGAAAAGACAAGGCGGAAGTAGAAGGAATTCTTGAACAGGTTTACACAAGATTCCCAAGACTTAAGGAGAGGCAAAATCAGATAGCAGGAACCTTATCAGGTGGTGAGCAGCAGATGCTTGCCATGGGAAGAGCCCTGATGTCACATCCTGATATCATCCTTATGGATGAGCCTTCAATGGGACTTTCACCACTTCTTGTAAATGAGATATTCGATATCATAAGGAGCGTTCACGAAGATGGCGTTACAGTTCTTCTTGTAGAGCAGAACGCCAAGAAGGCTCTTTCCATAGCGGACAGAGCCTACGTACTTGAAACAGGCGAGATCAAGATGGAAGGTAAGGCATCTGACCTTCTTAACGATGAGCGAGTAAGAAAAGCTTATCTTGGAGAGTAAAAAGGATATAATAAGTTTTTTGTTCAGGAAAACATATGTCGGAGGCTTTATATGAAGAAAGTCGTTATCACAATTGAAAGACAATATGGTAGTGGTGGACGAACAGTTGGAGAGATGCTGGCAAATGAACTTGGCATTCACTATTATGACAAGGAGCTTGTAAAGCTTGCTGCGGATGAAAGCGGAATCAGTGAGACACTCTTTGTGCAGGCTGATGAAAGCATACGCCAGGGCAAGGCGGCACCTCTTTTAAGTAAGATAAAAAAGAGTGTGTATAAAGGCAAAGTTATCGGCCCTGAAAGCGATGATTTTACTTCCATGCAGAATCTTTTCAACTATCAGGCGCAGGTTATTAAAAAGCTTGCTGATACTCAGCCCTGTGTAATAGTCGGAAGATGTGCCAACTACGTCTTAAGGGACTTTGATAACGTTGTAAGCGTATTCGTTCATGCACCTCAGGACTTCCTTATGGAGCAGGCAGCTTTAAAGCAGCCTATGCGTGGTAAGGAGCTTGAGAAGTTCATAGAAAAGACTGATAAGTACAGGGCAGACTACTATAAGTACTATACCGGCGAGAGATGGGAAGATGCTTATAACTATGACCTGTGCCTTAATTCAGGCAAACTTGGCTTTGAAAAATGCGTTGAAGCGATCAAGGAATATATGAAAGTCAGATTTGGTAATGACGTATTTGATGGCTGATTATAGAAGTGTATATATGATCATAAGATGGTAAAAGAGTCATTTTTATTAAAATAAAAGGACCTCCAAAAGAGGTCCTGATATTTTCTGTAATATGGTACTTATTCAGCTTTTGTGAAAGTTGCAAATCCAAGTTCGATCTTGCTTTCATCTGAATAGCTGAAGTAGTTATTCTCACAGTTTGCGCTGTAAAAACTACTTGAATATAGATCCAGACTGTAGAAGACAACGATATAGTCTTCGCCGTCAAGGTATATCACATATGGATGAGTCTCGGTAACGTCTCCGTTTACATAGGTGGCGCTTCCGTTATCGAAAGTCAGGGTAATATCTGAGCTGTCTTCGCTTTGGTAGGTTCCGGAAGGTCCTTTTGAAAAGTCTTCTGATCTTTTGAAGATGTACTCTTCATAAGTTACCCAGTCAAAGCTTTCATTGTACTGGATTGTGATTGATGAAGCGGATTCTTTGGTTTTTTCAAGCTGAGCATCAAGATCTGCTTCTTTACCGTTTTCCTTCTGGTATAAAGAAATAAAGGCATCTGAGAAGGACAGACTATCGATATCAAGGACAACATATCCGTTTTCGAGAGTATAGTTAAATACCATACCGGAGATATCTACGGTGTTACCATCGAATATCATTGATTCACTACCGTTTGAATAAACGCCATCAGGTACAGCTGTGATTTCTTTTTCTGAAGATACGCTTGAATCTGAACCTGAGATCATTCCGGATACTTCGCCGCTCATTACAGACGAAGCCAGTGAGGGGTCAAGCTCATTAGTAGCTGAAGATCCTCTTTTATTTCGATAAATCGCAGCAGAGACTGTTAAGAGAATAGATATAGCGATAACTGCTACAGTGATGATTAATTTTTTTTTCATTAATTGTGCCTCCAAATCCCTTTGGAATTAGATCCTATATTATAATTGAGATATGCATGTTTGTGCTAAGTGATTATAGCTTGTTTTGATTAAAAATGTCATCGTAAAATATTATTAAATTTACAACTTAAATTATGGTAAGACTTTATGCTAATATATAGTTGATTTTAAAGACTTGCGTAAAGTCGCGGGAGGAAGAAAAATGTTACAACAGGTTTCAATCTATGCCGAAAACAAAAAAGGAGTATACAGAGATATTACAGGTCTTTTGTGCAGAAACGATATCAATATCCTTGGCTCCGTAACTAATGACAGTGCAGAGTATGGTATGGTACGAATGGTCGTATCAGACGCTGAGAAGGCTATCAAAGTATTAAGTGAAGCAGGATATATGTGCAAGACAACTCCTGTTCTTGGAATCGAGACAGAAGACAAGGTCGGAGCACTTAATAACCTTCTTGATGCTCTTTTTGATGCAAATATCAATGTAGATTATATCTACCTTTCCTTTAACAGAGAATCCGGAAAGCCTATCATGGTGCTTCATACAGAAGGCATCTACCAGGTTGAGAATATTCTCACAAACAAAGGATTCACTTCCGTATAAGGCATTTGACTTCATTTTCAATGAAGTCAAACGCCTCATACGTGAAATGTTTTCGATTTTATATTATAAGAGCCGGTTTGTGACCGGCTCTTTTTGGTAGTTATTTATTTACTGGGGTGAGGTTGAAACCAAAGTATCTTACGGCGTTGTTGTAAGATATGTCTCTTACAATGCTTCCGATGTGTTCGTAATCTTCAGGAAGCTGTCCGTCTTCGATCCAGCTGCCGAGGAGCCTGCAGAGGATTCTGCGGAAGTACTCGTGGCGGGCGTAGGAGATGAAGCTTCTTGAGTCTGTAAGCATACCGATGAAGTTACCAAGAAGTCCAAGGCTTGCAAGGTCTGTGAGCTGGTCTGTCATTCCCTTGAAGTGATCGTTGAACCACCATGCAGATCCAAGCTGGATCTTGCCGATTGCATCCTCATTCTGGAAGCATCCAAGGATAGTTCCAAGAGCTGAATTGTCATTAGGGTTAAGAGAATAAAGGATAGTCTTTGGAATCTCGTTTGTAGCGCTGAGTGCATTAAGGAAGTTAGCAACAGCTGCTGTTGAAACCTGGTCACCGATACAGTCAAATCCTGTGTCAGGACCAAGCTTTGCAAACATTCCGGCGTTATTATCACGCTTACATCCAAAGTGAAGCTGCATTACCCAGTTTCTCTTGTGATATTCTTTTGCAAGGAAAAGAAGGAACTCGTATTTGTACTGATCTACTTCAAGATCTGTAAGCTCGCCGCCGTTAAGCTTCTTTGAAACAATAGCTTCAACTTCAGCTTCTGAAGCTGGTGCATAAGGAACATAATCAAGACCATGGTCTGATACGTTTGCACCGTGATCAGCGAAGAAGTCGAGTCTTATCTTCATAGCTTCTTTAAGTGAAGCAAAAGAGTCAATCTTAACACCTGAAACTTTAGAAAGAGTCTCAAGATAGTCTGCATAATCAGGCTTATTGATGTTAGTAGCCTTATCTGGTCTCCATGCAGGAAGAACCTGTACATCAAAGCTTTCATCTGCAGCTATTTTTTCATGCCATTCAAGGCTGTCAGCAGGATCGTCAGTTGTACAGATAAGTGTTACACCTGAATCCTTGATAAGCTGTCTACAGGAAGTATTAGCAAGCTTTTCATTGCAGATATCCCAAACTTCCTTACAGGTTTTGGAATTAAGAACCCCATAGTATCCAAAATATCTCTGAAGCTCAAGATGACTCCAGTGATAAAGAGGGTTGCCTATAGCTCTTTCAAGAGTAGCTGCCCACTTTTCAAACTTCTCATAATCAGAAGCATCACCTGTGATGTACTTCTCTGGTACACCATTTGAACGCATCTGTCTCCACTTGTAGTGATCTCCGCCAAGCCAGATCTGTGTGATGTTTTCGAATTTACGATCCTGAGCGATCTCCATCGGGCTGATGTGGCAGTGATAATCAAGGATTGGCATCTTTTCAGCGTAACCATGATACAGCTTCTTGGCTGCCTCTGTGTTAAGCAGGAAATCTTCATCCATAAATTTTGTCATAGTTTCCCCATTTCTGCGCTTCAAAAATTTATATTTGTACAGATGATCTTGTTCTTAGATCAGGAACGTGCACCTTTTGTTTGTGATCTAAGGGATATATACTATAGCAGTGAGCGCGGCTGCTTTGTATGGTCAGTTTGATGATTTCATTAAATATTTAAACATATGTGACACATAAAATGGCTAAGGCCAAAGCGTCTTTGCGATTATTGCAAAGTAAGCAATCAGATTTGAAATGTGAGAAAAACATTTTCTGTAAGCGCTTACAAAAATACTATATTCGATTGGGATGATTATTTCAAGACATTGCATTGCCCAAATATATTCGATTTTTATGGGCAATATTAATAGAAAATCGAAGGATTTTTTGGGTTGTATGGGATGCTTTTTTAATATATAATGTTAGCGAATTGTAAGCATTTACAGTTTACTATGGGGTTGATGAGGAAACGAGGTTTTGAAATGGCAGTTACTATTTATGATATAGCAAGATTATCCGGGGTTTCTATTGCTACTATATCAAGAGTTGTTAATGGTAATCCCAGCGTCAGTGATAAGACCAGAGAGAAGGTTCTTGCAGTAATGAAGGAGTATGACTATACTCCCAATCCGTTTGCAAGAAGCCTTCAGTTTAATTCTATGAAAATGGTTGGAATCTCTTGTGCCGACATTAAAGATGACTATATGGCACGAATGGTTTCCATCCTTGAAAAAAAGCTTCACGAATACGGATATGACTACATGCTCCTTTGCAGTGGATATGACCTTGAATCAAGAGAACATGCAGTAGACCTCCTTCTTAAGAAGAAAGTTGATGCACTTATCCTTATAGGTTCACAGTTCCTTGGAAATTGTGAGAAGGATGAAGTTGCATATCTTCATAAAGATGCTGAACAGGTTCCTGTATTTATACTTAACGGATACCTTGAGAATAAGAACATATACGGAATCCTTGGAGATGACCGCAATGCCATGTACAATGCGACAGATTCTCTTATCAAGGCAGGAAGAAAGAAAATCCTCTTCCTTTATGATTCTGAGTCCTATTCATCCAAGCAGAAGATGATCGGATATGAAGATGCACTTAAAGATAACGGAATCCCGGTAGACGGCAATCTTAAGCTTAAGATTACATGTTCTCTCCATGAAGAAAGAGATCTCCTCCTTATGAGAAAAGATCTCGATTTCGATGCAGCAGTTACTACAACAGATGAACTTGCTGTCGGAGTCCTTAAGTATGCTAAAGCCAGAATGCTTCAGGTTCCAGGCGATATCAGCGTAATAGGCTACAACAACTCTCCCCTTGCTGATTTCGTTGAACCTGAACTTACATCTGTAGATACCTCTATCAAGGACATGGCTCATGTCGCTGTAGACAAGATGATGGAATGTCTCCAGGGCAAAAAGGTCGAACACAAGACCGTGATAGAGTCAAGGCTTGTAAAGCGCTGCACTACAGACTTTTAATATAAGATCCCGCTTATTTCCTTTATCTGGAAATAAGCGGGATTTTTTATGAAGGATTATGAATATGTATCGAATTATGAAAGATTATGAAAGAAGCTTTCCGTTCCATGTTCATAAAAAACATAAGTGCCGATATTTGGTCTTCAAATACTTTTCATATACTTTCAAGACCATTTATCTGCTTGTTTGTGTAGATATTTGGTCTTTTGCGTGATATAATGATATTACATCGTATATCCTGATAGGGAGAAAATAGGCATGAAAATAATAGGAAGAAAAGCGGAAATAAAAGAAATAGAGCGATGCATACGATCCAATAAATCTGAACTGCTCTGTGTATACGGCAGAAGAAGGGTGGGAAAGACATTCCTGGTAGAGCAGACCGTAGGAGACTTTTTTGCTTTTAGGGCAACCGGACTTGAAAAAGGAAACACTAAGGCACAACTAAAAGCATTTAAAGAACGGCTTGTCGCCCACGGAGATAAAACATCTACTATTCCAAAGAACTGGTTCGAGGCATTTTCGAGGTTAGAAAAGGTTCTATATAGTGATGATGTGGTAAGATCAGCGTATGATAAGAAAATTATCTTTTTCGATGAATTTCCATGGTTTGCTACGCCAAAGTCAGATTTTCTGCTTGCCTTTGAAGAGTTTTGGAACAGATGCGGAACGCGTCACGGTGATCTTCTGTTCATAATATGCGGCTCGGCAACATCATGGATCATGAAAAATGTAATAGATAACACGGGGAATCTATACCACAGGGTAACAGCGCAATTATTTATCAAGCCTTTTACACTATACGAAACAGAGCTATATCTAAATGACAATGAATTTGACTGGTCTCGTGAGCAGATACTGGAATGTCAGATGATATTCGGGGGGCTGCCATACTTCCTTAGCATGCTAAACAGAAATGACAGCTTCAGACAAAATGCAGACAGACTCTTGTTTTCAGAACGGGCCATACTAAGAGATGAAACGTCAAAACTCCTTGAATCGACTCTAAAAAATAATCCTGTATATGGATCTATTTTAAAAGAGTTATCAAGGCATATATATGGAATGAAACGAACTGATTGCATAGAAATGGTCAAAGCACCAAACGGAACCTTTAACAGGGCTGTCGAAGATTTGATTAAATGCGGTTATATAGTAGAGTTTCAACGCGAATATGAAAAAGGAAATCCATTATATCTGCAACTTATTGACCCTTTCATACTGTTTCACTACCATTTCATAAATAAAAAAGGCATAACAAGCTATGATAAATTCACATCGGATACGGGAGCATACCATAACTGGCGAGGACATGCATTTGAAACTCTGTGTTTGCTGCATATTGGTCAGATAAAAAAGGCTCTTGGTATATCCGGAGTAGAAACAAAAGAGTTTTCGTGGGTTTGCGATAAAGCGCAGATAGATCTGGTTATAGAAAGAGCAGATAAAATAACAAATTTATGCGAAGTCAAATGTACAGATTCTGCATATGTCGTATCCGCCGACTACGAGAAAGAACTGATAAACAAAAAGTCAGTATTTAAAGATATGACAAATACAAAAAACGCGATAAAAATCACCCTTATTTCAGCAAAAGGGACTTCCGGAACAGCGCATATGGGACATATATCAGAAGTGCTTACGCTTGATGATCTCTTCTTGCCGCTATGAGTATATTTAAACAGCATAATAAGAGCATTAATCCTATCATCTGATGTAGCTGGCGCAATGCTTTCTCTGCATATTTTGTGATATAATCTTAGACAAGGCGTGAGTCTCCTTTTGTATGGTTTTTGGTGGTACTTAAATTATACCAAAAGTAGAGGGTTTACGCCTTTTAAAATGCCAGTTTTTATTGAATTTTCAAGGTTCTAAAGCACTTTTTGATGTGCGAAGTTTAAGTTATTTATCTATGAATTTATCTACTGCGACATAAAATCTTGACAATGCTAGCGGCGAATGTTTGTAAATCTAGCAGTAGGCTCTAGTGTATGAACATCCTTCCATCCTGCAAAAAGGTCTGGATGAATGTGAGGTCCAAAAGTACAGTTTTTAAAAACTGCTGCACCGTAAGGACGCCATGGACGAGCAAGATATACAGAGCCGTCCGGACACCTGTCAGTTATAAAACTGCAATCTATGAATCTAAAACCGGATTCTCCCTCGGGAGTATTTGGCGCACATACGAATCCCTGAACAGCCTGCTCTACATATGTAGCGGGTTGTTCTTTTGATATAGTAGTCATATCACGAAGAGGAGCCCTGTATAGTGATACTATAGTGCAGTTCTTAAAAGTGGCATTGGCTCCTCCAAATATAAAGTCAACATCACCCTCTATAATGCAGTCTTCATAGTACTGGGTAGTCATAAGACGAGGACTGTTCTGCCTTGGTCCTGTGAAGCCGCCCTTCTCCCTCTCTTCAAGAGGAAGAGGAGACATGAAGAGAGTATCCTGATGCCCTTTTAAATGAACACGCCTGCAGGTTACTTTAGAAGCGTCAGCATAAAGCGCGATCGCCTGACCTCTGATACGTCCGTCACCTGCAGTATTTTCTATAGTAAGATCTTCAATTATCGCTTCATTCCCTGATACGAACATGGTATAACTTCTGAAAGTTCCGAGCTTAATGCCTTTATCATCAGGCGCCTTATCAAATCCTCCATCAGACCAGGAGATAGTAGTAGCATCCATCCCCGCACCCTTTATATGCAAAGACTGATTTTCAATCCCATTTTCCCTATAATAAGCATCATCAAAGCTAAGCTTTGTGTAATGCGTTCCCTTATCAAAATAGATTTCTTTCATTTGAGCGATCTCCTGTCTTTTGAGTATTGTTATATAGGAATAATTTTATGATATTATCGTCAAAACGAGCCGTCAAATGACTTTTTTGGCTTTCGTGGCGCGTTTGAAATGCATTTCATCGCATAAAAAATGCATTTCGTCGGATGACAAAGTGACCAAAAGCAAACACGGGTAAAATAATGCTGGGTTATTATAAAATCTTGAGAAATTTATGGATACAAATTGTTTTAGTGTATCTAAATATTTAGAACTATAGGAGTATGAAGAAACTAAAAAAAGAATTGATGCTACTACAAAATTGATGTTGGGCTATTCTGCTGTTTCAGGCAGCCCGAAAGTGTCTATTTCAGAGTATTCTAATATTCGTGAATATGTAAGATGGAGTGGTTTGGGTATTAATACTCTTTACAGAGATGCTGATATTACAGGTGACTTTGTTGATCATACAGGACAGCCTTACAATACAGCTCGTAGCCTTTTGGATGCCCATAGAGAAGATATTATAAATGTGGCATACGAAGACCTGGAAGATAATACAGTATCGTATACACAGGAGCAGGTTACTCAGGCCTATAATTCTCTTATTCGTTTCAATGCCGAAGATAATGATAGTTATCCAGTGGGAGACTATAAAACAATTCAGGATATTCCATATGACCTATTTATGGCGCTAGTAAAAGCTTGCGACAAATTTCTACCGCAGGATAAATCTATAGAATCTGCTTATAACAAAGCAGTAGGAAATATTTAAAAAGAAAGGTGGAGCAGATGAAAAAGAAAATGATCATAATTGTAGCATTAGCATGTACTATATTGGGGGTGATTTATTTTGGGCGCAATATTAAGGAGCTTAACGGAATAGATTTCACATACGAATTCAATGACAATGGTGTGACCGTAACTCAGTATAAAGGGTCAGATAAGGACATTAAAATACCATCTTTCTTTTGGTTTTGGAAAGTTACAAAGATTTCAAATATCGGATATCCGGATGCAGAAAGTGTATATATTCCTGATACAGTTACATATGTGGAGAAAGATTTATTTAAGGATTATGTCAATCTTACATCTGTCAGACTTTCTGAAAACTGTACCAGAGTAAGTGATGGGATGTTTGATAATTGTAATAAGCTTGTCAGCATTAATATACCTGATAATGTTACATATATTGATGCTTATGCATTCAGAGATTGTACCAGTCTGAAAACAGTAAAGTTTTCTGATCAAATATGGTTCATAAATAAGTTTGCATTTATGAATTGTACGTCACTGGATAATGTCGTGCTTCCGAATGGCTTAGAAGATACAGGGTTTTGTATTTTTGAAGGATGTACCGGTCTAAGGAGTGTAACATTATCGGAATCATGCAGTGTTATTAGAAGCTCAATTTTTTTAAACTGCTCATCCTTGGAAAGCTTGTACATCCCGGATTGTGTTACAACTATGGCATATTTGGACGCCTTCAAGGGATGTACTTCATTAAAATCAATAAAAGGTGGTAAGAATTTGTGTGGATCCGACTGGGGATATGCTGAAGAGTACTTTGCTGATGAACCTTGGTATCAGGAGGAGTTTGCCATGTTTGGCGATTATACTCTTGCCAGATATAACGGGAATGAAAAAGAGGTTGTAATTCCCGATGGGGTTAAAATAATATGGGCAACAGCATTTGATGGATTGGATATAGACAAAGTAGTGATCCCGGATTCTGTAGAAGTGATATTTGGGATATGGGAGTATCAGGAAGAGATAGAGTTGCAGTTTAGTGACTTGGGAAGTGTATCTATAAAAAATGGAGACCTGGATGGTGCTAAAGCTCTTGTCAGAAGAGGATCATCCCTGGATGAATATGCTACGCAACAAGCTGCTCCTGAAAACAATGTATATGGTAAATCCGTGTTCTTGGGATTCAAGTATTTTGATGATGTAGTTGTCAAGTAGCAGTTCCTGATGTTGTTTCTATGGGAGTAATTGATGGGATACTTTTATATAATATTGTTTCCGGGGAAGCAACAGACAGATCAAAAAATTCTATGTAAAGAAAAGACCGAGGCAGCTGCATCGGAGATAACTTATCAGGAGTCTCCCTTGAACAATGTTTACATATGCATTTCTTGAGATAATCGCACTAATGCCATAAGACTGAAAGAAGTGTTTTTATTTTAAAATGAGCCACAGCTAAAGTTCATATTAAATTTAGCTGTGGCTTTTTCTATATATTGTTTGTAACAGATTCCCTCAGATATTCAAGGAACTAAATATTTTAATGATAGTACTATTCCTGATAATTCATCAAATCAAAGAAATATATATATTCCGGATACCATTGCTTCACTTCGAACTCAAGTATTTGCTAATGATACATTTTTCTTTGGTAATGGAGAAATAGAAAATCTTGATCTGAATTGTGTGGATAAAGGTGTAAAAGGAACAATTGTAGCCCCTGCAAATTCTTATATAGAGCAATACTGCAAAGAAAATGGCTACAACTTCCGTGTTATGACAGACGAGGAAGAAGCAGAATGGCGTGAAAAGACAGAGGCAGCTGCATCAGAGATAACATATCAGGATCAGTGAGCCTATGATTTATCAAGTAAGGAATGCAGTGGCATCTGCTTCCAATGTACGGTCTGTTTGCCGTCAATTTGACTACAAGCCGCATTTGTGATATTGTTCGAAACGTATGTGGGTGTCAGCTATAAATATCCGTTTGCAGTTGACCTAACAGGGAACCGGGCGAGCTTCCCGGACAGTGCCGCTACTGTATTGGAACAGAGACTGCGCCTGACTGCTGGATACAGCCAGGAGGGCACCTTTTATCAAGTGTTCCTAAGCCAGATACCTGCCCTCATATTGGCACAGATTCTTCGAGACCAAAGATACGTGCCGGTCAAATAATCTTTGTGTCTGTTTGGACATGATAATCTTTTTCTTAAAATAGAGGAAGATTATTTATTGCTATGTCCAAAATTCCTATTTGTCCGGCCTATGCACATAGAATTCCATCCCTGTAATTCTGATCATGTGCTAGTTACGTCCTGTAACCAGCCCATAGAATTACATCCATGTAATTCCCCAATCGAAGAAGTGCCTGCTATGTGTTTTTGATAGCGAAGCACTATCACGAACATATGACTGACTCGTTTTGCTTCAGATTGGAGAATATTATGAAAAAGAAACTGTTATCAACAATGCTTGCTGCAACACTGTCTATAACAATGCTTGCAGGATGTGCTTCTTCTGAAAGCCAGAAAGATGAGAGCGCAGCTAATACAAACGAAAGCACAGAAGCTGCCAGCGCAGATGCTGCAGAAGATAGCGCAGAAGCTGCAACTAAGGAAGAAGATACTACTTCAGAAGCCGGAGAAGTTAAAGAAAGCGAACTTCCAACTCAGGATCTTGCAGGAAACGACATCGTAGTTCCTGAAGAAATCGATGCTATCGTTAGTATGTCACCATCTTCAACACGTCTTCTTATTGACCTTGGACTTGCAGACTACATCGTAGCTTGCGATACATACTCTTATGAGTATTATGGAGAAGACCTTGAAGCTGATCTTCCACAGTACGATATGATGGCTCCTGATCAGGAATCTATCGTATCCCTCAGCCCTGATATTGTATTCACAACAGGAATGAGCTATGCAACAGGAACAGACGTATATGCATCAGTTCGTGAAGCTGGCATCTGCGTAGCAGATATCCCAACAGCTGATACACTTGCTCAGATCGGTGAGAGCATTGAGTTCATCGGAGCTTGTACAGGCACATACGATGAAGCTACAGAGATTGTTGAAGAGATGAATGCAACAATCGCTGAGATCGAAGAGCTTGCTGCAACAATCGCTGAAGATGAGAAGAAGACAGTTCTTTATGAAACAAACACACCTACACCTGATTACCCAACAATCTATTCTGCAGGTTCAGGCACATACATTGCAGAGATGATCGAGCTTGTTGGTGGTATCAATGCTACAGCTGATCAGGAAGGCTGGGCTTCTCTTACAGAAGAGGATGCTATCGCTATCAATCCTGATGTTATTATTTCTACAGATATGTACACTCCTGATGCAGTAGATACACACCTTACACTTTCAGGTTGGGAGAATGTTACAGCTGTTGCTAACGGTGATGTATACCTTATGGAGCTTTCAAATGAGCTCAATCAGCCCAACCAGCACGTAGTAAGCGCTATGGTTGAGATGGCTAAGTACATCTACCCTGAAGTATTTGCAGATCTTGAAGATCCATTTGCAGTTTATGCTAAATAATTAGATATAAAATATCATTTGAGCAGAAACACGCAGATTATGCGTGTTTCTTGCTTTATAGAAAAATGAAATTAAAGAAAAATGTAAGTAAAGAAGTATTGCATTTAAAGCATTTAAAGAAAAACTGATTTTTATAAAAATGACTATTAAAAATACTTCTTTATAATTAATTGATTCAATCGATATAAATATAGTTGAAGTTCACATATAATTGATTATATGAATAATAAAAAAACATTTGGTAAAAACACTTTAGAAGTTATAACGATTCTTGTATGCCTTATCATCCTTGGGATCTGCATGGGAATTGGAAGCGTAGATATTCCCTTTGCTGATGCTATGACTATTCTTAGTGGTAAGATTTTTGGTACTAATATTCCTGAAGATCTTGCTGCGACAACATCTATCCTTTGGACCATAAGGCTTCCTAGAGCTGTAACTGCATTCGTTGTAGGTGGTGCCCTTGCCCTGTCTGGAACCATAATGCAGTCTGTTCTTCAGAATCCCCTTGCATCTTCCTACACACTTGGTGTGTCCAGCGGAGCTTCACTTGGTGCGTCCATTATTATCGTCACCCAGTTTACAGTTCCCCTTCTTGGAAGCTTTCTTCTTCCAACCTTTGGATTTGCATTCGGTTTTGCTACAGTTCTAATTGTACTTGCAATTGCATCCAAATTTGACAGTACCCTGCATTCCAACACAGTCATACTCATCGGTATGGTCGTGTCTCTTTTTACAAATGCAGTTATGACACTCGTTAGCTCTTTTGCCAGAGCACATTCTCAGCAGCTTTTGTTATGGCAGATGGGATCATTTTCAGCTAAAAGATGGTATCACGTTCAGATACTTCTCCCCATTTGCATTTTCGGACTGATAGTAACTTTGTACTACGCAAGATCAATGGATATCATGTCCTTTGGTGATGAGCAGGCATATGCTATGGGAGTTAATGTTAGGAAAAGAAAGAAAGCCCTCCTTTTACTGGCGTCGCTTCTTACAGGCGTATCAGTGTGCTTTTCAGGAACAATAGGATTTGTCGATCTAATAGCCCCTCACGCTGTCAGGATTGTATTTGGATCATCACATAAAAGAGTCGTACCCATGTCCTTTTTTGTAGGAGGAGCCTTTATGGCACTTTGCGATATGATCGCAAGGACAGCTGTTGAATCAGAACTTCCTGTTGGAGCAGTTACAGGAGTGATCGGCGCTCCCTTCTTTGTATGGCTATATCTGCGCGGAAGGAAGGAGGCATGAGCATGAATGCAATATCTGTTTCGAATCTGAGTGCCGGATATGGCGCTGATCCAGTGATCAAAGATATAAACTTCAATCTTGAATGCGGACGAAAACTTTCTATCATGGGAGCAAACGGAAGCGGTAAGACAACACTTCTGCGGAGCCTTAACGGACTAATTAAATATAAGGGCGATATTAAGATACTTGGTCATGATCTTTCCAGTCTCAAAAGGCGCGAGATTGCAGGAATGATGGCCATGATGTCTCAGCTTTCTCCTGTATACTTTTCGTATAGTATCAGGGAGACAGTAGAGCTTGGAAGGTTTGCAAGGCATGAAAATGAAAGAGCCGCAGGAAGTCTTTTAAAGACAAGTCATGAGAGCCTTGTACACGACAGAGAAATGGTAGATAAGTGCCTGGAACTTACAGGACTTAAAGATATAGAGAAAAAACAGATAAGTTCTCTTTCAGGTGGTCAGCTTCAAAGAGTATTCCTTGCAAGGTGTTTTGCACAGGAGACCCCCATTATACTCCTTGATGAACCGACTAATCACCTGGACCTTAAGTATCAGGCAGAGCTTATGGAACATCTTGAAAACTGGTCTAAGGGTCAGACACAGCTCCCGGATGGCACAAAAGTTCCTAATACATTAGTTGGCGTTTTTCATGATATAAGTCTTGCAGTAGAAATCTCAAGTGATATGATATTTATTAAAAACGGTGAAGTGCTTTGCCAAGGGGAAAAAGACAAGGTATTTACCGCTTCAGTACTTGAGAATGCGTATGGAATGGACGTTGCCGGATACATGAACAGGCAGCGAAGAATATGGGGGAAGATGCGTGAATACTAACAAGACTAGTTTACTAAAAGAAAACATTGGAAAAGTAATTGTGGGCAAGGACCAGGTGGTGGAACTTGCCCTTTGTGCATTAATTGCAAACGGACATGTCCTTCTTGAAGATGTACCCGGAACAGGTAAGACAGTCCTTGCAAAATCTATCGCGGCATCAGCCGGAATTCCTTTTGAAAGGATTCAGTTCACACCGGACCTTCTGCCAACAGACATCACAGGTCTTAACGTAGTTAATGTCAAAGATGGCGAATTCTCTTTTCACAAAGGACCGGTATTTACATCTATTCTTCTTGCAGATGAGATCAACAGGGCGACGCCCAGAACTCAGGCAGGACTTCTTGAATGTATGGAGGAGAGACAGGTAACAGTTGACGGCGTTACCAGAAAGCTCCCCGAGCCATTCTTCGTAATCGCGACCCAGAACCCGATAGAGACAGCAGGAACCTTCCCGCTTCCCGAGGCACAGCTTGACAGATTTATGATGAAGCTCTCCATGGGATTCCCTTCTCAGGATGAGGAAAAAAAGATCCTTGAGCGTGCAATGACAGGAGACAGATTAAAGGCTTTAGAACCTGTTATAAGTGCAGAAGACATCCTTGAATGGAGACAGGGAGCATCTAAGGTACGAGTTCACGACCAGCTCATTACCTACATAACAGACATTGTTAAAGCTACCCGCTCTAGGTCAGATGTCGTAGCAGGAGTAAGCCCAAGAGGCAGCATAGCCCTTCTTCACTGCGCTCAGGCTCTTGCCTTTATCAGGGGCAGAGACTATGTAGTTCCTGAAGACATCAAGGAGCTTGCAGTTCCTGTACTTGCACACAGACTGACTGTACCCCATGCTTTTGGAAAGAGTTCATCCTCTGAGGATATCATCATCAAGATCCTTAACGAGGTACCGGTTCCAACTGAAGAATTCTGATCATAGTCAATTTGGGGGAACGGCGTGCAGATAATTCTTATAATACCAATAGTATTTCTTGTATTTTATTTATATAGGTCATATTTTGCCAGGAAGTGGTCGGATAACCTTAGTGCTACACTTTCTTTTGGCAGTAATATCGTTGAGGGTGGCGATACGGTTCTTAAGGAAGTTATAAGTAACCGTAAGAAGATGGGCATCCCTTTTCTTGAAGTACGCTTTCAGGTGGGTAAGGGTCTTGATATCGAAAATGGCCAGAATGTATCCGTATCTGACAGGACCAATATCACTGATATCTTCAGTCTTAAAAGGTATGAAAAGATAACCAGAACCCTTCCTGTACACGGCGAAAAGCGTGGTTATTATGAAGTTCTTTTAACTTCTCTTGTTGGTTATGACATGATAGGAGGAGCAGAGCACTATACCCAGAGGGATCAGAATACTTCTTTATATGTATTTCCTGATACTCTTCCAAGTGACAGGTTCGATGTCTCTTTTTCCAAGATGTTGGGAGATGTTGTGACCAAAAGATTCCTTCAGGAGGATGTATTCACCTTTAGGGGTATCAGAGATTATACCACCTTAGATACAGTCTCATCCATCAACTGGAAGGCTACGGCAGCAACAGGAGACTTTAAGGTCAATCTCCACGACCCAACGTCATCTCAGGAGATAGTGCTGATGCTCAACGTAGAGGATCCGTCTGTTTTATACGATTCTGATCTTATCGAAGACAGCATCAGACTTATCATGTCGCTTACTACATTTTTTATCTCAAAACATATCCCTGTACAGCTTATATCTAACGGCAAAGATATTATTACGTCAGAAGAAATTGAAGAAAGCAGCGGTAACTCTGATGATCACGTAAGAAGGATTGCTATGGACCTTGCAAGGATAGACCTTACTAAGGCAGTAAGGCCTATGTCAGAGATCTTTGAAGAAAGAATTATACCTAAGGCAAGGTTAAGAGCTGATAAGACAGATGTAACTTATATGCTGGTTTCAAGCTGCCAAAGAGACGATGTTATTAAGGCTGCCAGTGAACTTGCTGATATTAACGGAAGCCTTATATGGCTTTGTCCGCTTACGCCTTCCATGGAAGAACGTGTTCCTGAAGGACGTATCCACTTTTACAAGATCAAGCACGAATAGATAATCTGCTGGTTGCATGCAACGGATTGAATTAATGGGGAATAATTAATGTTTGAAACAAGGGGAATGACGGTTATCCGCGTCATAAATAACTGCATGATAGCACTGGGAATGGTATTATTTGCCCAGGGCGTATATGTGAACATGACAGCAAAGACGGTATTCATAGATCTGGTCATCTGTCTTGATGTTGTTATCATGCACTTTGTTCTTGAATATTTAAGAAGCTTTGTGCCATTTACTATAGGCGGTGTGGGACTGGTTTTGGTCAACTATCTGCTTCTTATGCCTTTCATTAAAGCAGGAAGCTATGATTTTATTCCTGTTCTTGTCGTGGCGGTGGGAATACTTTTTTTGACCTATTATGCCCATATCAATGATTCTGTGATGATAAAGCCAAGCTACTGGCTGTTGGTGTCCTGCGGTTTTTATCTTTTATTCGCTACCTTTACCAAGAGTCAGATAACTCTTACCTTTGGAGAAATATATACTGTTTGTGTCATAATATTCTTTTTTGTATATATGGTCCTTTACAGGCAGGATAGAAGGCTTCGTCTTTCAAGTGACAGAACGTACGTGCCTGCTGACAGGATCAAATCTTCAAACTTTATATTGATGGCATCAGGAAGCGGTATAGTCGCATTTTTAGGAATTGCATTTATTATCATAGGGCATGGTGAGAAGCTTATATATGCTGTATGGAACGCAATCCTAAACTTCCTTAGATATCTTTTCTCAGGAATGAACTACGAATATGAAGAAGAGGTATCAGTAGATGCAACGCCAGGAGGAAGCCCTATAAGCTTTGGAGACCTCGTTGACCAGAAAGAGAATCCATTCCTTGAAAAGTTCTGGGAGATCCTTTCCATGGTCATGTCCGTTGCAGCAGTTTTCTTTGTTATATTCGTGCTTGTGGCGCTTGTCATACACTTTTATAAAAGCTTCCAGAGAACCGCAGCAGTCCGAGAAAGGGATAAAGTCGAGTATTTAAAACCGGATGAGTCCGTATCACTTACTAAAGAAACAAGAAGCAGTCACCTAAGCATTATAGACCGTTCACCCAGAGCAAGGATCAGAAAAAGGTATAAGAAGTTTATTAAAAAGGCGCCGTTCTTTAAGGATGTTGAAACTCAGATGACCCCAGAAGAAATTGAAAATGCGGCTTATAAAGATACTGATCTCCATAATTTAAGAGCGATTCATGAGATATATGAGAAAGCCCGTTATGATAGTTCGTCAATCAATACCAAAGATGCAGCAGATTTCGAAAAGCTATTTCACGCTTAATGCATAAAAAAGTGTTCGGATCATGAGAATCCGAACACTTTATTTGCAACATTGTAAAAGAATATCTGAGCCTTGCGACCAGCCTTTGTGTGAAGACTAAGGGCAGGTCCAAATATGCCGCGCATAAATTTCTTGTAGAAGTAATTGTGGTTTTCATCTATCCACTTAAACAGTTCTTTCTTCTTTTTCATATTTTCAGGTGTACCTGACTTAATAAGAAGGATAGAAGATATTACTGTTATTATCTCTGCGTAGTTGTACATGTACTTACGAAGGTGCACGTTTTCAACTTTTCTAAGATCAGTTCCATCAAGCATCAGCTTGTTGACTCTTATCTGCTGGTCAATCCTTGATATCATGACTTTTTCATTAACAGACTGGTCTTCACGGCCAATGAAATAATGATAAAGATCTGTATCTGTATAATAGAGCTTCTTAACATAAGGAAGAGGCTGATATACAAAGAGGTTATCTACATAGAAGGTGTGTTCCGGAAGGTCAAGTCCGCTGTCTCTAAGTACCTGTGTGCGGTAGATAGCGGAATGCATCAGTATATACTGACCTTTTTTAAAATGTCTTGCGTGGTCCCAGGAAATGATCTTATCTGTAGGGAGCGCATGAGTATAACGCATTACTTTTTTATGAGTTACTCCAACCTTGTCATAGATATAGTTGGCAAGAAGAAGGTCAACTTCGCATCCTGTCTGAACGAAGCCGTCCAAAAGCTGCAATATGTGGTGGAAGGCTTCAACGCCTACCCAGTCATCAGAATCAACTACCTTGAAATAAGGAGCAGTTGCTTCTCTGATACCAGTCATAACGGCGCCGCCATGACCTTTATTTTCCTGGTGTATCGCACGAACGATTCCCGGATTAGCCTTTTCCAGCTCCTTGGCGATCTTAAGAGTATCGTCTTTGGAGCCATCATCTATTATAAGAATCTCAACCTTATCACCGCCTGAAAGAAGGGTTTCAACGCAGTGACGCATATAGTCCTGAGAATTGTAGCAGGGAATTGCTACGCTCAATAGTTTTTTCATAAAATGTCTGTCCTTAGATCTTAAGTTTTAAATTTGGGAAATCTTGACCCTTGTAAGACATTTTATCACAATAGAAGAAAAACTGCTTATCTGAATGACAACATGACAATTATATGTGATAACCGGTATTTTTTAATAAAAAAGATACACTCCGCATGACGAAGTGTATCTTTTGTTAAAGGCTGAAAATAAGATAAAAGTAAATCAAACTCGCAAATTATTGATCATTTGTCTGTAAACGCAGGGTTACATCTTAACGAACTGGCGTGTATCCTCGTTGAGCTGCTCTGTTACGCTTGAGTTAGTACTCATAGCTTCGCTGATACCTGAGATCTCATCAACAATATCCTGAGAATTCTCAGCTGAAAGGTTAATAGCATCAGAAGCTTCCTGAACAGAGTCTGTAATGGATGAAATAGAATCTGCCATTTCAGACATGTAGCTGTTGAGGTTGTTGGTCTGGCCTTCCATGGAGCTGAGCATTTCATTAAGGAATTCTGCTGTCTGCTCGTACTTTTCACCTGTTTCAACGAAGGAATCATAGTCGCCAAGAACAGTTGTATTGATGAAATCCAAAACCTGCATAGCATTATCTGCAAGAGATTTAACGGCCTGAGTAACTTCATTACTTATATTCTGGATATTGCCGGCTGTCTGACGGGAGTTCTCAGCAAGGGAGCTGATCTCTTCAGCAACGACAGCAAAGCCTTTACCTGCTTCGCCTGCTCTTGCAGCCTCGATTGAAGCATTAAGTGCAAGGAGGTTGGTCTGTGATGCGATATCAAGGATAACGTTTGTAAGCTCGTTGATCTGAGCAACCTTTTCACTATCTTTTACAGACTGCTCAAGTACACCGGAGAGTTCTTCCATTCTGGAACCGGTATTATCCTTTTTGCTCTGAGCATCTTTCTTGATATCAAAAGCTTCCGTCTTGATCTCCTGTGCTTTGGCAGTACCATCTTTGATGCCGTCATTGATGGTTCCTGTAGCACTCTTGACATCTTCGAGTTTATCGTTGATAGCACCTGCTGTATCGGATACATTCTGCATGCTGGCAGAAAGTTCTTCAAGGGCAGCAGAGGTATTGGTTACATTATCACTTGCCTGCTGAATCTTACCTGTGATGCTGCTTGAGGATTCTGTAAGAGTAGCAGTACTTTCCTTGACGTTTTTAAGGATGCCCTGAAGGGATTCGATGAATCCGTTAAAGCCATCTTTGATATATAAAAGTTCTGAAGATGTTGGTGTTGTAACTCTGGCAGTGAGGTCGCCTTTGTGATTTCTTATATTAGTGATGATATCATCAATTTCAACTGCGATCTGTTTAACTTTGCGGCCAACCATTCTGTAATTGAATAATACAGATATAGCTATTGCAGCTACAAAGACTACAAACATGGTATTAACCTGAAGAACAGCTTTATCGCCCTGCTGATCAACTATTTCTGCTAATCCGCTTCTTACCTGAAGAACCTGTTCATTAAGGATAACAAGCTGCTCTTTCATGTTGGCAAGCTGTGTAGATGCATCACCATAAACAACTCCAATAATAGTATCTACATCTGAAACCTTTGCAGCATCAACTATTGCCTGATAACCTTCGCGGTATCCGCTATAGTTTTCTTTAAGTATCTTGGTCGCATTGGTAGCATCACTTGTTGCTACACCCGCTGCTACTAAGGTGGTGAAGGTTTCATCAATAGTAGCAACAGCAGAGTCCATTTCAGAAATGCAGTTCTCCATTTCAGGTATCTTAGTTTCCAGCTGACCAATGGCAACAATAGTATCGAACATTGCAGCTAAGGCAAAACCATCGTTATCAAGGATACGCATATCAACTTCGAATACGCGCATGCTGTCCATGACATTTTCAGCTGTCTTTGTTGTCTGAGATGACATTTTTGTAATGTTTATCATCTGAGTAGTAACTATTGCGATAGATATCAAATATATGACTAATAAGAATATGTAGGTGATACCGGACATTCCGGAAACTGTTTTGAAAAAAGGAACGCTCTTTTTTTCACTACTGTAAGAAGTTTTAGGAGTGACAGTCGTGTTGTTATCGGCCATGAAATTCTCACTTTCTGATGCTGGAACATCTTAGTACGTTTATTTGCAATAATTAATATTTGGCTTTAAGAAATAAACGTTTTTTAAAGCCTACTACAAACTAATTATCGACAGTTTTGAAAAAAATATTAAGAATCTCATATGGTAAAATAATAAAAAGAAAAAAAATGACTACCATTCAGAAAATATACTTTTGAGGTATATTCTCTGCATAGTAGCCATCAAAGTGTCTTGATATATGATATTATAAAAAGGACAGATACGATAAATCAGGAATTCATAGCACCTTCAATTGCCTTATAAAGCTCATCATAGGTTTCAAATGCAGGAAGATCCGGATTATCAGCCTTGATCTTATCTGGTGATCTGAAAAGAAAACCTGCTTTGCTGGCTTTGATCATTTCAAGGTCATTGTAGCTGTCTCCACTGGCGATAGTTTCAAAACCGATTGACTGAAGAGCCTTAACAGTAGAGAGTTTGCTATGGTCACATCTCATCTTAAAACCAGTGATCTCTCCATTATCAGCAACTTCAAGACTGTTACAGAATATAGTAGGCATGCCAAGCTTTTTCATAAGAGGGCTTGCAAATTCCTGGAATGTATCAGAAATGATTATTACCTGTGATATGGAGCGAAGTTTATCAAGGAACTCCTTAGCACCAGGCATTGGATCGATAGTTGCGATTGTTTCCTGAATCTCTTTAAGACCAAGACCGTGCTCTTTAAGAATACCAAGTCTCCACTTCATGAGCTTGTCATAATCGGGCTCATCTCTGGTGGTTTTTGTAAGCTCTGGGATTCCACTTGCTTTGGCAAAAGCAATCCAGATTTCGGGAACAAGAACACCTTCAAGATCTAAGCATGTTACGAACATAAGTATTTCCTCCTGAGAAAAGAACAGTTTAGTGAATTGATGTATTACAGTATAACAGTATTTGAGTATTAAATAAACCCTCAGGTTTATTTTGCGGATGGGAGATATATCAATGGTCTGGAATGTTTACTTTGAAATTGCGGCACTTATGATCTCTGTGGTACTGATGCTTTCTGATCTATGGAAAAAGCACCTTCCTTTCAGATCCTGGAGTTATTTTTCGTGGCTTATCTGTCTGCAGATAATAAGCTGTTTTATGAATATTGTTGCATGTGGTATGGCTAGAAACCCTTCGACCTATTCTATTACAGCGCATTATGTAGTTAATATTATCTATTATATAAGCTATATTATGCAGATATGGTCTTTTGCCATATTTACAATTGCCATGACAGGAAAGAGCAAAAGTATCAGAAGAAGTACCTGGTTCGTATTTGCTTTTCCATACATGTTATCTTTTTTATCTGTTATCCTGACTCCACTTTCACATATGTTTTTCTATATTGATGCAGATGGTGTCTATCACAGAGGCTGGGGATATTATTATACCTGGCTCCTTTTCCTTGCCTTCTATATCCTGCTCCCACTTTCATATGCCTGGTACTATAAAGTACATATGGCACCTAACAGAATGATGTATACGCTGGGGTTCTGGACCTTGTCTCTTACAGGTATGGTGCTTCAGGGATTTATCTTTACGGATGTTCTTCTTGAAGGCATATTTAATGCCGCAGCTATTATCATTATATACCTTGATATTCAGAATCCGTCTCAGTTTACAGATGCTGACATAGGTATCTATAACCAGTGGGCTCTTGGTGAAGTTATAGATGAAAAGCTTGAATATGGCGACCCTATAGATATAAGCGTTATTGGAATCGAGAATTTCCCTGTACTTGAAAGTATTTATGGCAGAAGAAAGCTCATGAGAGTGCTCCATGATATAGGTGATGAGATCACAGAACAGGTTAAGGGAGTTAATCTTTTCTATATGCACAGGGGAAGGTTTGCCCTTCTTTTTAATAAAAACAAAAGCCATAAAGAAATAGAGCAGGCTATAAGAAGACGTTTTGAGATGCCCTGGGGTGAAGAAGATGGCAAGGTGACATTTAAGATCCATATTGCACACCTTGGAGAAGATGTGCCCAAAATGAGCATCCGCGAAATATTCGATTCTCTTGAAGAGGGTCTTAGATCTGCTGAGATCAAAGATAATGAAGTTACTGAGAATATAAGTGCTGCAAGAATAGAAGAGATCAGATCAGGGATCAAGGTTGAACGTGCTGTAAGTAAAGCCATAAGGGAAAGAAGGATCGATGTTGCTTTCCAGCCAATATATTCAACTAAAAAAGAAAGGATCATATCAATAGAAGCTCTTGCAAGACTTGAAGATGAAGAGCTTGGAATAATAGAACCTGATCAGTTTATTCCTATCGCTGAAAAAAATGGAACGATAGGTTTTATCGGCGCGCAGGTTTTTGAACAGGTATGCTCTTTTATCAGAGAAAGAGATATGGAAGATCTTGGTGTTAGATTCATAGAGATCAATCTGTCTCCTATTCAGTGTAAATCAGGCGAACTTGTATCAGATCTTTTTAACCTTATGGACAGATATGAGATCGATCCTAAGCAGATCAATTTTGAAATAACAGAATCTGCCATGACAGATGGCAAGATATTAAAAGAGATGATGAATAAGATCATCGAAAGAGGAAGCACATTCTCGCTTGATGATTACGGAACAGGTTATTCCAATCTCGTTGAACTTCTGGAGCTTCCTTTCAGGATAGTTAAGATTGATAAGTCCCTTGTATGGTCATATTTTAACGGTACATCTGATGTCCTTCCGGATATCATCAAGACCTTTAATTCAAGGGGATATGAGATAGTGGCAGAAGGTGTTGAAACTCACAATATGGCGGAAAAGCTCCGTGATATGGGATGTGATTATCTTCAGGGCTTCTATTTTTCAAAGGCTCTTCCTGCAGATCAGCTTGTTTCATATGTATACAATAACAGAAGGCTTCGTATCATGGAGGAGATGAGGCTTTAAAAGCGGGGCTTTTTGCAGAGCCCTTCTGCATTTTTGCGCTCTAAATACAATATTATTATCAGAATATAAATCTTCTGAAAAAAGTATAAAATCGGTATATTTTCCAAAAAAATGTGTATACTTATAAATAATTCATTTAGCTCAATAATATTGAGCGTTCAATATTATTGAGTACGTAATCTTACCAAGGGCTTAATTCTATAAAGCCAAAGACATTAGGGAATTTGTAAGGGATTTTATGTATTGAAAGGGTATTGTGACTGATGAGTGCTAAATTAAAAAAGAAGACGTGGAAAAGGTTTATTAAGTGGGGAGTAGTTTTACTGGTAATAGCAGCAGTAGTTCTGTATTTCAGGAATGCAGCCAAAAATGTAACTCAGGCTTTATATACAGATGATGTTGCATCTATTCGAGATATTCAGACATATCATACATTTACAGGAACGACGGAGCCTGTAAATTCTTCAGAAATTATCCCGGCAGTAACAGGTGTAAAAGTAACAGAAATCATGGTTGAAGTAGGCGATGAAGTTAAGGTCGGTGATGTTATCATGACACTGGATACCTACAGCATACAAAGTTCTATAGATCAGCTGTCAGCATCCATGGATATCAATGATGCTACAAGCGCTATAAGCATAGCTCAGGCTCAGAAATCCTATGATGATCTTAAATACGAAATAGATAATGGACTCAACTCTCAGATTCAAAATGCTCTTAGCGGAATAGATACGGCATTTGCAAATCTCGTTACCGCCCAGGAGAATTACAACAACGAAGTTGAGCTTAATAACAGGCAGTTATCAGATAAGATAAGCTCGGCAATTCACAATGTTGATACAGCATACGCTACTGTATCAAGTGCACAGACCACTCTTTCAAGAGCTCAGGAAGATCTGTCCAAGGCAGAAGATAACGGCCTTAGCGGAGATTCTCTTACATCATACAAAAGAGCTGTAGAAGATGCCCAGACTTCCGTTGACAGCGCATGGGACAGTTATAACTACGCAGTATCTCAGTATGAAGCTGCCAAGATGAAAGAAGAGGATTCACTGACTTCGCTCTATGATTCTCTTATCACAGCACAGATAAACTATCTTAATGCTATAGATTCATATAATGCAGCAGTCCTTGCAGTCAATCAGGAGCTTGAAGGATATCAGCTTACGATCCAGTCTGCTGTAGCTCAGAGCAATGACTCAGTTAACCAGCTTAAGCTTGCTGATCTTCAAAAGCAGCTTTCAGACTGCACAATAACAGCTCCAAGAGACGGAGTTATATCAGCTCTTCCTGTGGAGGAAGGATCCTTTGTTGCATCAGCAGGTAGCGTTGCTACAGTTACAGATTACAGTGAAATGAAGATTGCTGTTAAGATCGGCGAATATGACATTCTTGGTGTTAATGAAGGCGACAGCGTTATCGTATCTATTGATGCTCTTGAAGCTACATACGACGGAACCATCAAAAAGATAGCCAAGGCTGCAACTGTGCAGGGCGGAGTATCCTATTTTGAAGCAGAAGTTGAGATAGAAGCAGATGAAGTTGTAAGAAGTGGTATGAGCGCTGAAGTTAAGCTCATCATAGATGACGTATCACAGGTAATATCAGTTCCAAGCGCTGCAGTTCAGTCAGATTCTGAAGGTAACTACTTCGTTTATGTTAAGGATGCTCAGAATCCTAAAAATACTACGCCGCTTCAAAAGCCTGTAACTATCGGAGTTTCAGACGGATCTTACACTCAGATCATAGAAGGACTATCTGAAGGCGATGCTATTCTTGTTCCAAAGACAGATTCCATGGCACTTCTTATGGAAGAGATGTCAGGAGGAAGATCCACATCATCAGGTGAGGGCAGCGCCAATGAGTAATATAGCTTTAGATAATAGTGACAAGATCCTTGTTATGCGGGATATCTGCAAGGACTATAAGATGGGAGGAGAGACCCTGCATGTTCTTAAGAACATAGATCTTTCTGTAAAAAGAGGTCAGTTTCTTGCTATCCTTGGTCCCTCAGGATCTGGTAAATCAACTCTTATGAACATCATAGGATGTCTTGACGTACCTACAAGCGGCCAGTACAAACTTTCAGGCCGCGTTATAGCAGATGAGGATGAAACATCACTTGCCAATATCAGAAATAAAGAGATTGGATTTATATTCCAGTCTTTTTACCTGCTTCAGAGGCAGACAGCTTTTGAAAATGTAGAGCTTCCACTTATCTATGCAGGAATGCCTGAAAAAAAGCGAAAGGAAAGAGTAGAAGAGGTTCTTGAAAAGGTAGGTCTTGCAGACAAGATGTATAACCTCCCTAATCAGCTCTCTGGTGGTCAGCAGCAGCGAGTAGCCATAGCAAGAGCTGTATCTACTAACCCGACGATCCTTCTTGCAGATGAGCCTACTGGAGCCCTTGATCAAAAGACAGGTGCCGCTGTTATGGACCTCTTCCATTCACTTAACGAAGAAGGAAGAACTATCATCATGATCACTCATGACAGGAAAATAGCCGGACATGCAAGACGCATTGTCAAGATACTGGATGGAATCATAAGTGAAGGAGATGTCGAAGATGCGTAAATTTTTTGGAATGATCTCAGAAAGCATCAAGATGTCTGTTCAGAATATTAAGAGCAACAAGATGCGTTCTTTTCTTACCATGCTAGGAATCATGATAGGTGTTGCATCAGTAATAGGTCTTATAACCATAGTTCAGACTGCAACGGATTATGTAATGGGGCAGTTCTCTGAACTTGGTGCAGGTACCATAACTGTTATGACACCTGGTACATCTCTTAAAGTCGGATTATCTGAAAAGGATATTGATACATTGCGAAGTATTGATGGAGTTGATGGTATCGCACCTTCTGTATCAACGACAGTATCAGCAGTCTGGGATGGCGAGATATATGACAACGTAACAATGGAAGGTGTTGATGTAAGCTATTTTGCCCACAACGATATCATTGAAGATGGAAGATCCTTCAGAGAATTCGAGGCTGACGGCTATACCCAGGTCTGCATAGTTGATAAGACCTTTACAGATAAGGTCCTTAAGAAAAGAAATGTAATAGGGCAGACAGTTCATATCGGCGGATATGATTATCTTATTATAGGTATACAGGGTGACAGCACCAATCTTTCCGCAGCATACTCAGATAACAGTAATTCTGATGGAAGTGTAATGGTTCCGTACAGAAATGTCATGAGGATGACCTTTGCAAATAATATAACTAACATGAACGTATATGTGAAAGATGGAGCTTCCACAGCTGACGTTGAAACAGCCCTTCGTCAGGAGCTTGACCGTATTTACAATAAGGCAGATAACGCCTTTTCCGTAATAAATCTTGAATCTCTTGTTAATGTTATGGGATCAGTTCAGTCAATGCTTACTTCCATGCTTGGAGGCATAGCATCCATAGCACTCCTTGTAGGTGGAATAGGCATTATGAACATGATGCTGACATCTGTATCCGAAAGGACAAGAGAGATAGGACTTCGTAAAGCCCTTGGAGCAGAGCCGGCCAGAATACAGGTTCAGTTCCTTATGGAGTCGATTATATTGTCTCTTATGGGCGGATTTATCGGAATATTACTGGGACTTGTCATAGCTTATATAGGTTCAAGCCTTATGGACGTAGCTTTTACTATTTCATGGGGAGCTATAGCTCTTGGAGTTGGATTCTCTGCAGCTGTTGGAATTATATTTGGATGGATGCCGGCAAGGAGAGCGAGCCAGCTTAATCCGATAGATGCGCTCAGGTCCGAGTAATAATCGGATAGATCATGAGGATACTGATAGGTAATAATAAAGATTATGAGAGGATGATGAATATGAAAAAACACTTTGATAAGAAGATTTCCAAGATAGTTACACTTGGATTAACCGGTATCGTAGCGGCATCTGTTATGCTGACACCTATTACAGCAAGCGCAGGCCCTGCATATGACAGTGATTTTACCAAGACATATGTATTTGAAACACTTATAAAGCCAGCTCTTACCAATCCATATACAGATGATAACGGAATCTATGAGCAGCTTGAGCTGTGCTTCCGCTACAGAGTTATGACTATGGGTGAAGTACTTGATATGTATGATCACGGTTATACGGTTCCTGTTCCTGTACTTGAAAGACTATATAATGCAGGATGGATCAACAGCTACGTATATCACAGGGCAGCAGGACTTGTTCCTACTCCTGAAGATATGAGCGATGTATTTGACTATGTATATTATTACAATGCAAATCCTGACCTTCAGGCTGTATTTGGTCTTAATGAAGAGGCACTGTTCCAGCATTTCCTTCTTTGCGGAATGGCAGAAGGAAGAAGGGCCAGTGTAAACTTTGACCCTGTTTACTTTAAGAACAGATATCCTGATATAGCAGCTGAGCTTGGTGATGATATGGCTGAGTACTATATTCACTACATAATCCATGCAGTTGAGCAGGGAAGAGTTGGAAGCCCTGAGGATCAGGCTGAGAAGATAGACCATTTAAATGACTATGCCAATGAAAATGACCCAAGATATCATTAAGCTTTCTATATCTTAACAGGGTGAAGAATTCTGTCTTTTTTTCCGATAATAATCTAGAACGTGTGTGGCTCGATTTAGGAGGACAGATATTAGATGGCTCTGTTTGACTTATCATTTCTGACCGGCAAAAATGCAAAAAAAGGAATTCAATACAGATCTGTCTGGAAAGATTTTGAAGACGGCTCATCTGCGGCGCTTTTATCTTACGTCGGAGATATGTT
>CAMVNV010000029.1 GCA_947168935.1 uncultured Butyrivibrio sp.
ATAGCTGCTGAATGTGTCATACCTGAGCAACCAATTGTCTCAACAAGTGCTTCCTGGATGATACCTTCCTTAACATTAAGAGAAAGCTTACAGCAACCCTGCTGAGGTGCACACCAGCCAATACCATGTGTATAGCCTGAAATGTCCTTAACTTCTTTTGACTTTACCCATTTAGCCTCTTCAGGAATGGGAGCCGCGCCATGATGTACCCCCTGTGTTACAGGGCACATGTTTTTTACCTCTGTTGAGTAAATCATGTAAAATCTCCTTTCGTATTGTAAAGTAAATCTCTTTACTTACTACCGAATAAAAAAATATGATTGATGTCCGAAGGACACCAATCATATTTTCGCACATATTCAGACCCATTTCAATGGGGAATGACATTTTTTTAACAGATTTTTCCTATCAATCTTCTACCTTTGCAACTATGTTGTCTTGATTTTTGTAAATGTGATGATCCGGAATGCATCCGCGAACGCAGCTTGTAGGATAAACATTGGACCATCTTCCGATGCATGTACCAGGGTTAAGTACGCTGTTACATCCAACTTCTACGTGGTCACCAAGCATAGCGCCAAACTTCTTAAGACCTGTCTCACAGGTATCAGATGATGCTGTATCCTTAACAACAACGAGCTTTTTGTCGCTCTTAACATTAGATGTGATGGAGCCTGCGCCCATGTGTGCGTAGTTACCAAGGACAGAATCTCCAACATAGTTATAGTGAGGAACCTGAACCTTGTTAAAAAGGACTACGTTCTTAAGCTCAGTTGAGTTACCAACTACAGCACCCTTACCAACGATAGCGTTACCTCTGATGAATGCGCACTGACGAACTTCTGCATCCTCATCGATAATGCAGTAGTCTCCAAGATAAGCTGAATCAAACACTGTAGCACTCTTAGCTACCCATACGTGCTCACCTCTTTGCTCGAACTTATCCTTTGGAAGCTTTGGTCCAAGCTCTGCGATGAAATCCTTGATCTTGGAAAGAACTTCCCATGGGTATGTTGCGCCTTCAAAAAGGTCTGCAGCTATAGTCTCGTTGAGATCATACATATTACTGATTGTATAAGCTTCTAACATTTTGGTTTACTCCTTTTAGATTATATTTTTTTATTCAGACTTTGACGATGCTTTAGTAGTCTTCTTTGATGAAGTCTTACCTGAAGCCTTGCCAGTAGACTTGCTATCAGGATAGTACTGGTCAATGGTCCTGAATCTTTGCATCAGCTGATTCTTATAGTTATTTTCCTTAACCTGATTAGTTCGTCTTGATACAAAGTCATCAAGCTTATCCATGTATTCCTTTTCAGAAATAGCACCTTCAGCTACCCCTGTAAGGCCCTTTTCCCAGGATGCGGTGAGGGCCGGGTTGAGCATTGGCTTCATGGAGATCGCTACAGTTTCGTATACCATCTCACCAAGCTGTGTTGGTGTTATTATCTGTGTCTTCTTGTTAAGGTTAAGGTACTTAATAGCAAAAAGCTTAGTCAGGATTCCTGCACGGGTAGCAGATGTTCCGATTCCGCTTCCCTTGATCTGGGAGCGAAGTTCTTCATCTTCAATGAACTGTCCGGCATTCTCCATGGTAAGGATCATGGTTCCTGAGTTATAGCGCTTTGGAGGTGATGTCTCGCCTTCCTTAACTGTCATCGCAGATACCGGGATCTTACTTCCCTTTCTGATCTTCTGAAGCTCTTCAAAAAATGCCTCATCTGTCATCTGGTCTTCGTTGTCAGCGCCATTATCTCCTTCTGCGTCTTTTTCCTTTTTCTTGAAAAAAGAATAATCCATTACATGAAGGTATCCCTTTGCAGAAAGAACCTTGAAGTTACTATAAAAGTGCTCCTTGTATGGAACCTGCATACCGCTAACTTCTCTTGATTCTATAAGAGGAAGCTCAAGGTCAAGAGCTACCTTCTGGTACTGAGCAGGCGGGAAGAATATTGCAAGGAATCTTCTTACGATTATCTCATATACCTTCTGTACAGTTGGAGAACAGCTGGATAATGCTGACAAGCCCTGTCCTGTAGGGATTATAGCATAGTGGTCTGTTATTGCCTTGTCATCACAATACCTTGTCTTAGCGATTCCCTTATAGGATTCGTGCTGAAGTATGGACTTTGCAAATACTCCTGCCTGAGGATAATTCTGAAGACCTGAGATGTTCTTGTCTATAACCTTGCAGATTGCTGATGATAGTACTCTGGCATCAGTTCTTGGATATGTTGTAAGCTTCTTTTCATAAAGTTCCTGAGCTACTGCCAGTGTTTCATCAGGATTGATCTTAAAGTATCTGGAACAGTCATTCTGAAGCTCAGCAAGGTTATAAAGTAGTGGAGCATTCTTGGTCTCTTTCTTTTTCTCTGCCTTAGCGACAGTAAGCTCTAAAGGCTGCGCTGACTGTTTGCAAAGGTCTATAAGAGCATCTGCATCCTCTTTTTTCTTAAAACCCTTTTCTGAATAAAGTAGGGGTGACTGATCATACTTACTGTCAGTCTGCACCTTCCATTCAGCGTCAGGGTTTCTGTCTCCTATTACGAGGGATGCATTAACTTTGTAAAAAGAGGTCTTAACAAAGTTTCTGATCTCACGCTCTCTGTCCACAACAATTCCCAGAACACAGGTCATAACTCGTCCAACAGATACAACTCCCTTGTCCATTCCAAGATAAGACTTGATGTTGTAGCCATACCTTAGTGTCAGAGCTCTTGAGAAGTTGATACCCATAAGGTAATCTTCCTTGGCACGAAGATATGCCGCAGATCCAAGGTTGTCGTATTCAGAATCGTCCTTGGCTTCTCTTATGCCTCTAATGATCTCTTCTTCAGTCTGAGAGTCGATCCAGACACGCTTTCTCTTCTTACCATTTACTCCTGCCTGACGATCAACGAGTCTGTAAATATACTCACCTTCTCGTCCCGAGTCAGTGCAGATGTAAATAGTATCAACATCGTCTCTGTTAAGGAGTCCGCTTACAATGTTGAACTGTTTGCGTACATTCGGGATGACTTCATACTTGAAATCTTCAGGAATGAATGGCAGTGTCTCCATCTGCCACTTTTTGTATTTTTCATCATAAGCTTCAGGATAACTCATAGTTACAAGATGTCCGACACACCAGGTTATGATGGAGTTGTCAGACTCCCAGTATCCGTCTGCTTTTCTGTATTTTTCGTTATCAGCGTGTTCCAGGGCTGCTCCAAAAGCCTGAGCAACACTTGGTTTCTCCGCAATATAAACGCTTTTTGCCATTTAGTTCTCCAAAGTTTTAGATTAAAAAAGGCCATGCCCTCGGGCATGACCTTTAAATTGCAAGTTAGGCAAATCCCTTATCAGGCATTTTTCTCTGCCTTGCTATCTTCTGCTTTCTTGGAAGCAGCTTCTTCTGCACGCTTTTTATCTCTCTCAGCTTTTCTCTTCTTAGCGAGTCTTTCTCTTTCTTCGTGCTTAGCTCTAGCCTCTTTCTCGATAGCTTTTCTTTCCTTAGCTATTTCCTTCTCGGCAGCTTTTCTTTCCTTCTCAGCTTCCTTCTTAGCCTTCTTCTTTGCAGCTTTTTCAGGAGCGAGTCTCTTATCTTCTTCTTTCTGAGCTGCACGCTCTGCTCTGCGCTTCTCAAGCTCTTCTTTCTTCTGAGCAGCAGTCTTAGGTGTATATCTTTCAATAGCTGTCTCTTCGATGATGTAGTTCTTGAGCTTAGTTACGTTCTCATAAGCACCATCAAAGCGAATCTCTTTGTTATTGTTGTCGTTGAAATATGTAAGTGCAAGTCCGCTTCCGCTCTTGCCTGTAAGCTCGTAGTCAACAATATCCTTCTCGTCTACAACCTCACCGAAGCTGAAGATCTTGTGGATACCGAAACGGTTCTTGTTAACGATAAGACGAAGGCAAAGTCTTTCCTGAAGAAGGTAAGCTGCAAGTATTGCAAGTACAGTGATAAGGAATGGAATACCTACTGTACGTGAGAATGTAACATTGAGGTCATTATGAATTCTGTCATAATAAAGACCATCAAGGCACAGTGCAGCATAAAGAACAAGGATCTTGCAAGCTGTGAAGAGCTTGTAGTTCTTGTCTGTAAGCTTAACTTCGAAACGGGACTCTGTCTCATTCTCAACGTGATCTGAATAAGGATCCTTAGCTGTTTCGATAACAGCATCCGGATGGTTCTTCTCATCTTTTGATACAAGGAAAAGGAATGCAGCTACCCAAACCACATTAGCAGCTACAAGACCGATAATAGCCTTAGGGCTGAAGTGTCCTGCAAAACCATACCATACGAATGCAACAAATGCAGTCATAGGAAGAAGCTGGATGATACCATCAACAACTCGAAGTACTACACTGTTCTTGTAATATGGAATGAAGCTCATAGCAACATATGAACCGTCAACCTTTGTGTAGTACCAGGGGTTAATGAGTCTCCAGAAAACGAGCCATATAATACCACACAAAATAAGCATCCATACATTAGAAGCTACGGAATAATCTGCCTGGTTGGTCATATGCCACCAGATATAATGCATCATTGGCACTGATGCTGTGATAAGTGAAAGATTAAAAGAAATTGCATTTGCAAGGCCGTGTACCTTGAGCAATTTGTGAAATGCTAATCTGACTACAATAGTCGCAAGACCAATAGCGGCTACATCCCACACACTAAAAGTATTACCTGAAAAAGGTAATTCTGCAACCAAAGCTGCAATCAAGATCTGTAAAGTAATCATGAATAGATCCTCCCAATAGAATAAGCGTCAGTGAAGCCATATATCCCGAATCGCCCTCTCATCCTGCGACACGTGGAAAATGTCAACACCAACGCTTATTATAAAACAAATCCGAATATAATTCTATAATAGATTTTATAATATATTAAGAATTATTCTTTTATCTTATCAAGAAATTTTCCGGCTACTATAGTCACAAAGCCAGATACCGTCAAAGCAAAAATCACTTAGCCTGGATATAACCAAGTGCCTTCATAAGCTCAGCGCACTCTACAGCACCGCCTGCAGCGCCGCGAAGTGTGTTGTGTGAAAGACCTACGAACTTCCAGTCGTATACTGTATCCTTACGAAGTCTTCCGATTGAAACGCCCATTCCGCCTTCGTAGTTAACATCAAGAGCAACCTGAGGACGATTGTCATCTTCAAGATACTGGATGAACTGCTTAGGAGCTGATGGAAGTCCAAGTTCCTGTGGCTTGCCTGTGAAGGAAACGAGCTTCTCGATAAGCTCTTCCTTAGTAGCTTCCTTCTTGAATCTTACGAAAGCAGCTGCTGTGTGACCGTAAAGAACAGGAACGCGGATACACTGTGTTGTGATAACAGGGCTTTCTGCAGGAACGATCACGCCATTTTCAATGTGACCGAAGATTCTGAGAGGCTCAAGTTCTGACTTCTCTTCTTCACCGGAGATGAATGGGATGATGTTGCCTTCCATTTCAGGCCACTCTTTAAAATTCTTACCTGCACCTGAAATAGCCTGGTATGTTGTAGCAACTACTTCATAAGGGCCATACTCTTTCCATGCAGCAAGAGCTGGTGTATAGCTCTGAATTGAGCAGTTAGGCTTAACAGCGATGAAACCTCTTGTTGTGCCAAGACGCTTTCTCTGATACTCGATAATATCGCTGTGCTGAGGATTGATCTCCGGAACGATCATAGGAACGTCCGGTGTCCAACGATGAGCTGAATTGTTTGAAACTACAGGAGTCTCAGTCTTAGCATACTCTTCTTCTATAGCCTTGATCTCGTCCTTGCTCATGTTAACAGCAGAAAGAACAAAATCTACGTCAGATGCAACACCCTTAACATCAGTTACATCCTGAATAACAAGATTCTTAACTGCTTCAGGCATTGGAATATCCATCTTCCATCTGTCGCCAACGCTCTCTTCATAGGTCTTGCCCGCACTTCTGGGGCTGGCAGCCACTGTCTTAACCTCAAACCAAGGATGATCTGCGAGAATAGAGATAAATCTCTGACCAACCATTCCTGTTGCACCAAGGACTGCTACTTTCAACTTCTCACTCATAATATGCTCCTCTTTTAACCTTTTACGCGTTCCGTACTTTAGCGCGTTAATTTGCTGTCTATTATAATCTCATTTTTTCTCTGTGAAAAGAGATAAATTACACATTTTTTGCCTTCAAAAGTTCATTTTCATAGCTCATTTGATCAAATGGTCAACATCCAGATCATACTTTATTGTTCTTGAAGCCATGAAAAACATCTTTATTATGCCATTTCATCAAGCAAAAACTTCTCATTTTCTGCAATAACCTTCTCCATAGCTCCTATGCCAGGAGCTCCGACTGTAAGCCTCTTTTCCACACAGGTCTTAAGTGATATTGCATCATATATATCATTATCGAAGTGCGTATCGAATTTCTTAAGCGTCTCAAGATCAAGATCATCGATGGCGCAGTCCTTCTCAATGCAGTGAAGGACTATCTGTCCAATGACAGAATGTGCATCCCTGAAAGGAACTCCCTTTACAACGAGATAATCTGCCGCATCTGTTGCATTGGTAAAGCCGTTCACAGCGCTCTTTTGCATAGCATCCTTGTTGAATTTAAGTGTTCTGAGCATATCTGTAAAAAGGATCAGACAGTTCATTGCATTGTCCATCGCATCAAATGCTACTTCCTTGTCTTCCTGCATATCCTTATTGTATGCAAGCGGGATTCCCTTCATAGTAGTAAGAAGGCTCATAAGATCGCCGTAGATCCTACCTGTCTTACCACGGACAAGCTCGGCTATATCAGGATTCTTCTTCTGAGGCATGATGCTGCTGCCTGTAGAATAGGCATCATCTATTGTTACAAACTGATACTCATTGGAATTCCAGATGATAACCTCTTCTGCAAATCTTGAAAGGTGCATCTGCATTATGGAAAGCGCTGACATGAACTCAAGAAGATAGTCTCTGTCAGAAACAGAATCCATACTATTAAGAGTCGGGCCTTCAAATCCAAGAAGCTTAGCGGTATATTCTCTATCAAGATCGTAAGTTGTGCCTGCAAGTGCTCCTGCTCCAAGAGGACAATAGTTCATTCTCTTATAGATATCCTTCATACGAAGTGCGTCACGCTTGAACATCTCAAAATATGCGCCAAGGTGATGTGCAAGTGTAAGAGGCTGAGCCTTCTGAAGGTGTGTAAAGCCAGGCATATAGGTATCAAGATGCTCTTTTTGAAGATCAAGAAGAGTTTTAAGCATATCTATGATAAGCTCATGAGTCTCCTCAACCTTATCTCTTGTATAAAGTCTCATATCAAGGGCAACCTGGTCATTACGGCTTCTGCCTGTATGCATCTTCTTGCCTGCATCACCGATCCTGTCGATGAGATTAGCTTCTATGAAGCTGTGTACATCTTCATATTCAGTAGTAATCACAAGCTTTCCGCTCTCAACATCTGCCATAATTGAATCGAGCCCTTTGAAGATAGCTTCCTTATCTTCATTTGTGATGATACCCTTTTTAGCAAGCATTTCTACATGTGCTCTGGAGCCCCTTACATCTGCCTCCAAAAGCCTCTTGTCAAAAGATATAGATGCATTAAAATCCCAGGCAAGCTGGTCTGTTTTACCTTTAAAACGGCCTCCCCAAAGTTGTGCCATATGAATTCCTCCTGTATATTTATACATGTTATGAATGCTACTTTATCACATCGGATTTGGCAATGCAAGTTTAAAAATGTATATTTTTGAATATTTTATGCATTTTTATTCGTGCAATATTCATTTTTTCATATTTCCATTGTAAATTTTTCAATTCAGCTTTCCATTGCAATGATCATATAAGCTTATGCCGCACAGGTTATTAATCACAATCAAATATAGCTTTGCTCATAAGTCTGTCACCATATACAGACTTCCACTCTTTATGCACATCAGAAGCATCAAAGTTTTCCAATCCTTCATGAGTAAGATCTATCTCGATCATGATGCTGTATCTGTTTTCACGAGTACTGTTAGATTTACGGATAGTCACGCCATTTATACCTTCTATATCTAGAACCTTATCAAAAAGAGAAGTAATTTCAGGTAATAGTTTTTCTGTATCATTACTGTCTTTGAATTTTGCGATTATATAATGCTTCATGCGGAATTCCCCCTCATTTTTCTAATTAATTCTTTATATATTATAAGTATAAATATAATAATAGCAGGGTCAACCTGGCTTGTCCCTGCTATAACTATTATCCTTTTTTAATACTTTTTAAAACCTGCACCTACAATACTTATAACTGCAATGATCAAAATCCTGTAGCCAAATCTTTCAAAAAAGTGTTCTACAACTGAGCCATTGCATCTCTTCTTCAAACTTGGATATGACACAGGAACCTGCCTTTGGTAAAATATGTTATATAGATATCCCATTATCGTTTTTTCAAAATCAAAAAACACACGAGGATAAGATGATAAAAGAAAAAAGTTCTGAATCCATCTTCTTAAATGAACGGCTGATGGCTGTAATGTGCTTATTGGCTGTGATCACAGGCACCACTTCTCTTTTTTTACTAACTCTTCAGGAAGATAATTATATGGCTATATTTGGGCTTGTGATTAAGCTCATCACAACCGTTGCCATGTTCTTTGCATTCAGACATTACAACTGGGACGTTGCCAAGGGTCTTATGGGCGGAGTTTTCTTTAGTTTAATGTACGAGGAAGCTTATCTTGTTCTGGGAAAGCTTTGGAGTGAGCAGGATTTTGATGTATATCTTGTTGTTGGTGTACAGGGGAGCTTGTACCTTGCAGCCGCAGGTATGTCTTTTCTCATGACGATAGTTATTACGATCAATCATTTCATCATCAATTACGCGATTCATGGAAATCCTGAGAATGTAATCTTCAACCGTATGGCTATCATATTCAAATTCATCGTGTACATTATCCTTATTGTTACTAACAGTATGCTGGGCCTTTCAGTATCCGGCATGTGGGCTAATGCTCTAATGTATCTGACCGATATGTCTATCCTCATCATGCTCATATGCATAGAATCCCAGCTTGATTCTTTCAAGCTACTTCGCCATGAACTTCTCAAAGAAAAACGTGAAAGGAAAAACAATAAATGAACCTGCGCAAACGTTTATCCGGAATCTGGCTTATGGCAATGGCACTGCTTTCCTTGTGCTCATTCACCTGCTTTTTCGTAGCTCAGATGTGGCTTAATATCTTATATATGTTTTATCTGACTATAGCTCTGGTTCAAGTTGTCACTTTGGTGATCTATCTCTGGGGGCCTGAGAAGCTCACATTTAAGCCGCTTAAGTATCTCTATCGCATTTGCTATGCGTCATCGATACTTGTGATCCCGTCATTTGCATTTATATTCATGGGGCTTATATCTCAATATCATATAAATATTAGAGAAAGTATAGACGCATCTTCTATGGCTATTGAAGAGATAGTTCCATCAGATGAGACTGTTATCTATAACACAGTGAAGGTCTATATCTTTTTCCCAGAATATTCAAGTGTAGAACTTGTATGTGAAAACCGCCCTTCAAAGTCAGATGATTCCATAACATGGTGCTGCGGGGCAGCTTTTCAGCATACTGTAATCCTTGCTTTTACGCAGGAGAACGTCGAGGGAGACCACGCTGTTAACGGCGCCTACTACTCCAGTCCCTACAACAAGGGCACTTTTGCTGCCTTCACATTTGCTGGTGGAGAATTTTCTTTTGATTTTGATGATCCTACGGGGGCAATAAAAAAAGCCGCCGATGCAGGCGGCAATGGCTTCATGCAGTTTGGTCTTATCAAAGATCACGAAGTTGTCATGAACTTCGACAGGCCAAGAGCCAGATGCTACAGAACTCTTGCAGAGCTTAACGGGAATCTTTGCATCATAGATTCCGTTAACATGATGCACTTTACTGAGTTTATGGAAGAGCTTCAAAGGCTTGGCGTCACCAACGCCCTCTACATGGACATGGGCGCCGGCTGGAATTATTCCTGGTATAGAAATGCAACCGATAAAGTTGTGACTCTTTTCGGACTTCCAGTACCCTGGTCACACAACTGGGTTGTGTTTCGTAAATAATGTATGCTCAGCAACCGGCTGATTTTTCAGCCGACGCTTTCACATAAAATATAACAACAATTGTACCTTGAAAGTAAGCAAGATTGAGTCAGTTTCTGTAAATCTTATCTGCGAGAACTCTTTCGGGATAATGGCCATTGCGCTTGTAGTAGTTCTCTATTGCAGGAATGAGTACTTCGCTTTCATTGTAGGCTTCAAAAGATATCTTCTCTATTCTGCCAAGACCATTCTCTACACTTAGATCGAGCTTGGTGCCAAATTCATTCAGGAGATTAACATCCTGAGGAAAGGCTATGTTCTGAGGAGCACAGCTGGCATCAATGATGAGTGTTCCATCATTGTCATTGCCTGCCTCGTCATGATTTCCTTGCATCTATTATCTCACGGATTGCCCGCAAAGTCAGTAAATATCAGCAGTTATTAATTGTTGAGCACGTCTAAATACATCTTCCTATAGACTATAACAAAGAACCCAATTGCAAACACAGCGCTTATAGCCTCTGTCACGTACAGATTAAGTATACCAAACTGATAAAGGGCTGCCGGTGCGTCAAAGATCGCATGGAGCAAAATTGAAAGAAAAAGTAATCCTATCTTTGATCTCTTAACAGAGTTAAAAACAAGTATTGATAATCCCACATGAAGGATCATCGCATACACTCTTTCAAACATAGTAAAAAGAATACCTACAAATGTCATCGCTGCCAGCTGTTCAGGAATCGCTGTCAGAGAAGATGCATCTACTCCTGTAGCCTGAACCTGACTGATCAGTGCATCAAAAGTTCCTGCATTGATCATGCTGGCATAGCTTATATACTGAATTCCCATGGAACAGAGCAAGAATGCTGCTTCAAATCCTCCATGGCCGATTCCGTGAGAAATGCCTGTTTCGCGGTTAGCCCTCTTTTTAAGAACTGTCTTAAATGCAACATATCTTCCAACTTCTTCGAACACTCCCGCAAGAAGACATCCACACAAGGTAAAGAGAACTGCATTACCCATAACAGTCTGTCCAAGGGAAGTTCCTGGATTAAACAAAAAAGCTTTCGGAATAGCTTCAAGAATTACCGCAAAAACAAACCAGGTCAATGCACCAATAAGAACTGTTGAAAATTTCTCTTTTCTAGTCTTAACCCACCATATAGCTACTGCAACCGGAACGATAATACCAAATGCTATCATAATTCCCAAGTAAACAAATACAGATGTTCCTATCATAATATCAACCTCTCCTATTAAATAGCCTTGCAAAGAGCTTTCACTCTTAACGAAAGTATAAATATCAATACTGAATATATTGCTACTGCAAGTATAGATACCAAAACAATTCCAATTGCATTTGAAAGGAAAATACATCCAAAGAGCATAGCACATGTCAGTATCATGTTAGGGAACATGTAAACCACAACTGCTGTTCCCTGCTTGATAACTTCAATCTCATTTTCCCAGTCAAGCTTCATGAAACGTATTCCGCATGCAAGTCCAAATGTTGAGGAAAAGATGCAAAGGGCAAAGCCAAGGATCATGAAGAAGATTGTCTCCAGCACAGACGCCTTTGCACTTATACAAAACATGATAGTTGCAAAAAGTTGTACCGGAACTGAGATATAAAGGCTTGCAAGGAGTTTTCCAAAATAAATGTCTCTGTTTGTAAGTGGAGAACTTTGAAGGATCCAATAGTTCTTGCCTTCAAGTGAAGGTGAACATGTTGTCATAGGCACCATACCTGTCAGGAAATAGATCACGAAAGGAATGGCCGGAAGTATCATCTGAGATGTCACCGGTGCTCCATTAACAACTACCTGGATTATCTTATCAACTCCTATAACCAGTGCCAGCACTGAAACAACGATCGCAAGTATATAACCAATTCCTATGTTGACAAAATAGTTGGTTGAGCTAACAAGTCTTCTGAGCTCCTTAACTGCAATAGCTCTTTCCTTACTCTTTTTCTTCTGGATCTTGATCTGACCACTACGTTTTGCCGCGCCAGTTCTCATAACTGAGTTCATCTTTTTATAAGATCTTGAAAGGATGTAGAAAACAATTTCAAATACTACAGCTGTAACTATTACTAAAAGTATAGCGGATAAGATGTTGTGATCTACTATGGCCTTTTCAAACCACGCCATAGGTGGATAGTAAGTACCCATCATATCTATACTCTTTGAAGCATCTGTAATAGCTGTCTTCACTTCGCCGTTTCTAAACAGCTTTTCAATAATAAATCTAAGGGAAAAGCAAATCATTACAAACACAAGAGTAAGTACTGTCTGCACCACTTTCCAATGTTTGAAGGCTGTACCGATCTTTGCGATCAGGAAGCCAAAAAAGCTTGCTGCAAGCATTGGAATAACAAGGAGAACAGCAGAAAGCACGATCCACAAAGGATAAACGTTGATCGCAGGTCCCTTGAAAATACCATATCCTATAAGCATGGCCACTGAAATAGCCATGTTAAGTGGCATGCTCTTAACGTACATGTAAAGGAACTTACTTGAAACGATTGTCTTTTCACTAAAGGGAAGTGCCATCAGCATCTCGTATTCACGAAAGCCGAAAAGATAGCTTCCTGCTTTAAAAAGTGTGAGTAAAAAAGCAAGTGTACATAAAAGAAGCGCCGTCAGCATAGGGAGCTTATCAACAAGTCCCAGCTGTGCATAACCATAGGCCGACATAACTGCATAAACTACAATAAGTATATAAATTAGTCCGAAACCTACATATGAAGCAATTATCTTTTGTTTTTTCTTTTTGTCGCCTGACGTCTTAAGAATATTAAATGAACTGGTGGATCTGTTCAAAGTCTTAAGAAGCAGCATAGTTCTATTTTTCATATATTAACCTCAAATCTAGGCGATATTTACGCCTTCAAGGAATACCTCTTCAAGTGACTTGTCACCAACGAGATCTTCCATAGTACCCTGTGTGATGATCTTACCTTCTTTGATGATCGCAACCTTGTTACAAAGTTTTTCTGCTACATCAAGTACATGTGTGGAAAAAAATACTGCGCTTCCCTTTTTACACATGTCATGCATGATCTCCTTGAGCATATATGCAGCCTTGGGATCGAGACCTACAAAGGGTTCGTCCATAACAAGGAGCTTAGGTTCATGGATAAGGGCTGAAATAATAGCAACCTTCTGCTTCATACCATGTGAGTATGAAGAGATTGGATCTGAAAGAGCATCTGTGATCTCAAGCTTATCAGCATACTCTTTGATCCTTGCCTGTCTCACATCAGAATCTATATCAAAAACATCAGCGATAAAATCAAGATACTGAAGTCCTGTCAGATTCTCGTAAAGATCTGGGTTATCAGGAATATATGCTGTTATCTTCTTGCATTCCAGGGGCTCTTTTTTCACAGAATGACCATCTATATAGATCTCGCCATCTGTAAAATCAAGAACTCCAACTATTGCTCTGATTGTGGTACTCTTACCGGCACCGTTATGTCCTATGAAGCCGTAGATGTCTCCGCTTTCAACGTCAAGTGAGATGTTATCTGCAGCCTTTTTAGTGCCGCTATAGATTTTTGAATAATTTTCTACTTTTAATACACTCATACCTAAACCTCATATTTCTATAATTACTGATTACTTAATATCAAACTCCGGTGGTTCATCGAGATGCTGGGAAACATACTTCCCATCTTTTTTTCTCTGCTTTACACATTCTGTAAGTAAATATTCTATCTGGCCGTTAACAGAGCGAAAGTCGTCTTCTGCCCAGGCAGCAATAGCATCGTACAACTTCGCGCTTAGTCTAAGCGGTACCTGCTTCTTTTCTGCCATTAGTACAGACTTCCTGTATTAACTATTGGCTGTGCGTCATGATTACCACAAAGAACTACGAGAAGGTTTGATACCATCGCCGCCTTGCGCTCCTCGTCCAGATCCACAAGTTCTTTTTCATTAAGACGCTCAAGTGCCAGTTCAACCATGCCAACCGCGCCGTCTACGATCAGCTTTCTGGCATCTACTACAGCTGCTGCCTGCTGTCGCTGAAGCATTACTGCTGCAATCTCGGGAGCATATGCAAGATATGTGATCCTTGCATCTACGATCTCTATACCAGCTTCTGCAACCTTGCCCTGGATCTCAGCCATGATCCTGTTAGCAACAACCTCTGTTGAACCACGAAGGCTTCCGTCATCAGCCTGTCCATCACCGGTTGTATCAATATTTTCAGTTACATCGTAAGGATAAAGCTTAACTACATTTCTGACTGCTGTGTCACACTGGAGTGAAAGATATTCTTTGTAGTTATCTACTGCAAATACTGCTTTTGCTGTATCTGTAACCTTCCACATAACTGCAACTGCGATCTCAACAGGGTTACCCAAGATATCATTGACCTTCTGACGGGAGTTGCTAAGAGTCATAACCTTAAGGGATATCTTCTTGTTTCTGGCGGAAGTATCAATTGCAGCACCAGTTCCTGAGATTGTCAGGGCTGCTGCAATCTTGCTCTTTCCATTGTCGGAGATATCACCGCTCTGCCCCAGCTTTGTATCTGCAGCAGGGTTAACTGCTGTGCAGAATGGGTTTACATAGAAGAATCCGTCGCTATTAAGGGTTCCGATGTATTTACCAAAAAGTGTAAGGACAAGAGCTTCACCTGGCTTTAAGACCTTAAGACCAAGATATGGGAACCAGCCAAAGATGACCCAAACAATGCCGACTACGAACAGTGCGATATCTCCTGCGCTTGCTCCATCATCAAGCCCGATGCCGCCAAAGATCACAGCCACAATTCCCAAAGCATACAGAATTGAAATGATGATCATTGCTGCAAAGCCGTTTTTATGACCCTGAATTACTTTCTCTTGAATATTTGTATCCATAACCTTTCCTTCCTTTCTCGTCTAAAAAAACTGTAATACAAAATAATTTCTTTTGATATCATTATGATATCACTATTATTTCATATGTCAAATAGTGTTTTTAATAATTTAGATGCCTTTAATACCGCAATTTGAGCACAAAAAAAATACCAGCTACATCCAAAAGATGTAACTGGTATCCAAGCTGGAAAAGGGACTCGAACCCTCGACCTACTGATTACGAATCAGTTGCGCTACCAACTGCGCCATTCCAGCAACTATTATATTAGCAGCCAAGCCCAAAGCTCAGCGCATCAGCAAAATTCATTATACTAGCAGCTAACCTCTTTTTCAAGCCTGGATTTACCCCTGCTTCATGTGCACGTCGATCTGATTGAATGGAATCTCGATGCCCGCTTCATCAAGTGCATTCTTAACTCTCTCATTCAGATCCCACTTGGAAGCAATGTAGTCGTATGCCTTAACCCAGCATCTAAGCTGCATCTCAATACTGCTATCCTTAAAGTCATTAACAACAACCAGCATCTCACGATCCTTAAGGGCATACTTGCTGGAATTCATCGCACCCTCAAGCACAGTCCTGACCTTATTGATGCTCTCGCCATACGGAACGCCTACAAAAACCTGCAAAAGTCTTACCTTATTGCCAGTAGAATTCGTAAGGGAGGTATTGGAAAGCTCACCATTAGGAATGATGATCACTCTGTTATCCGGAGTAATAAGCTTTGTTGTAAAAAGAGATATCTCTTTTACCGTACCTTCATGCTTGTGAGTATCTTCAATGATGTAATCACCAAGTCTGAAGGGCTTAACAAGAAGGATCATAACGCCGCCTGCAAGATTGGACAGTGTTCCCTGAACAGCAAGACCGATAGCAACACCGGCTGAACCAAGTAAAGCTACCATACTCGCGGAATTAAATCCAAGAGATGTAGCCACAATAACTATTCCAACAAGCTTAAGACCAACTTCTATAAACTTGCAGACAAAGTGGATAATACTCTCATCTGTCCTTGCCTTCTCCATAGACTTACGAACAGCCTTAACTATCAGGTTCGCAAGCTTCCAGCAAATAAGAAGAAGGATAACAGCAACTAATATTTTCACTCCAAAATTAAGAGCCTTGTCAGGAAGCTCAGCCATGAATTTTTCTATGGCACTGGGATCCACTTCTGATCCTGAGAGCATTGACAAGGTCTCTGCTGCTGTCTCTGTTGTTGGAAGGATGATTATTTCATCTGCTGACGAAGCAGTAGATGCTGATGCAGCTGATGACGCTGATGATGATGCAGTAGAAACTGCACTCATAGTAAGTGCAGTTCCTACGAATCTGTTAAATAAAACACTAAAACACATACTCGCTGTTACCTATTATCTTTAAATACTTATTGTATAAAATTATTATTTTCAGGATTTATCTCCTGGATTTTTCTTCTTACCTGCCTTGGAAGCTGAAGAAGCGCCTTTGGCTGAAGACTTCTTTGTTGTAGTCTTCTTAGCAGCCGTCTTCTTTACCTCTTTTCCCTCAGGAAATTTGGTAATTGAGCTCTTCTTAGTTGAAGTCTTAGCAGGCTTCTTGGTAGCATCCTTAGAATTTTCAGAAAGCTTTTCGATAGCTGCATCAGAAACTATGGCAAAGATTCTCTCTTCCTCGATCTTGTCATACTTTTCTTCAATAGCCTTCTGCTGCTGAGCAAGTTCCTTCTCGTACTTAGCCTTGAGTTCTGCAAGCATCTTAGCTTCTTCCTTCTCATGCTTACTAAGGAGAAGTGATCTGCTCTTCTCCTGCTCTGCTATCTTCTTCTCGTGAGCCTCTTCTCTTATCTTGCGGATTTTCTTTTCCTTGTCAGTGTAAGGTATATAAGAAAATACTGCAAGTGAAAGAGGAGCAAGTCTTACAGGAACGCTGTACTTACGGCCATCTGCCTCAATAAGGTCAGCTTCGATCTTCCTGTCGTTTATTACACCACTTCCGCCAAAGTCCTTGGCATCAGTGTTAAGGATCTCTTCATAGCGTCCATCGTGGTTAACACCAACTCGCAGCTCTCTTTCAACACCCGCCATGTTCATAACAACAAGGAGCTCTTCCTCATCCTTACTGCTCTTTCTGACAAAAGCGAGCATGCACAGATCTGCTGCCATGGAATTGATCCACTCAAAGCCGTCTGTTACATCATCAAGCTCATAAAGTGCCGGATGCTCGAAATACATCATATTGAGCTTATAAAGGAAGTTCTCCATCTGAAGACAACGCTCCATGGATACAGCATTTCTTCCATGATAGAGCATCTTCTTACCAGGATGAACCATGAGATAAGCAAGTGTAAGTCTTACATTGGACTCTTTCTGCTCATCATCACCAGGCATCAGCTCCTTAAGTGCAGGATATCCGCCAACATCCTCGTGTGACAGAGCCAGGATGAACTTCTCAGTATATGAATACATCATAGAGAAGGTAAGCTCGTTATGATGCTGACCTCTGAAAAGAGGATCATACTTCATATACTCAAGGCAGTCATGTGACCAGCCATTGTTCCACTTATAGTCAAAGCCAAGTCCGCCCTCTTCAACTGTGTCAGTAAGATGAGGCCAGCAAGCAGTCTCTTTTGTTATAAGAAGGATTCCCTGATCATACTGATTGATCTTCTGAGTAAGCTCACGCATAAACTCAACAGCTTCAAGGTTCTCATAGCCGCCGTAGATATTTGGAGTCCACTCGCCCGGCTTTCTGTCATAGTCAAGGTACAGAACCTTGGAGATATCTGTTATACGTAAACCATCTATATGGAATTCCTTCAAAAGATATAAAGCATTCGCATACAGGAAATTGGTTACCTGCTTGCGTCCATAGTCGAATATCAAGCGATGAGTTCCAGGCTGTGTGCCCTTGCCCGGGTCCTCATACTCGTAAAGAGTATGGCCATCGAAATATGAAAGTCCATAATCTCTTCTGGGAAAATAAGTTGCTGTCCAGTCAAGGATAACTCGTATCCCTTCCTTGTGACATGCATCTATAAATCCCATGAACTCTGCAGCAGTTCCGTATTCACCCTTGATAGCGTAGAAACTGTTAACATCAAATTTATGAACTTCGTCGTGTTCGCATACAGGAAGAAGTTCTATAGCGTTAAAGCCATTAGCCTTAACATAATGGATAACGCGAGTTGCAAGGCCTGCATATGTAACTGTTTCATTATCTTCAAATGCAGTCTGTGCGAATCCGTCTAAAGAAAGCTCACATATAGAAAGTGCGCTTCCAATCTTGTCATAATTCTTACGCTGAGTCATCCATGCCTTATCATTCCACTTATATGTGGCAGGCGCGGATACAACTGAAACCTCAGCCTTATAATCCTTAGCCTTAAGTGCATAAGGATCAGGACGAAGGAAGATCTCTCCTCCTCTTGTCTTACATTCAAACTGGTACTCCTGGCCTTCAGTTACATCAGGAATAAAGAGTTCGTATACACCGCTCTCATCAACCCTGCGCATCTGATGGATACGGCCATCCCAGCCGTTAAAATCTCCAATTACAGATACTCTTGCTGCATCAGGTGCCCATACAGCAAAGTTAACACCACTTACTCCTCCGCGCTCCATGATATGTGCGCCAAGCTTTTCATAAACAGTGTCATGCATTCCACTGGAGAATTTAATACAATCTTCTCTGGTTATCACAGGTTCATAAATGTATGGATCATGTGATACATGCTCCTGTCCACTCTGATCTACAAGAACATAGTGATAAGTAAAGTTTGCCTTATAAGGCAAAAGTGCTGCATAAAATCCTGCATCATCCTCAAGTTCCATTTTGTAGGTCTTTCCATCGGATGAAACAACTTTGATCTCTGCATAATCAGGACGAAAAGTCTGAATCAAAATCTGATTTCCAACCTTATGTGCTCCAAGGATCCTATGTGGATCATGTCCGTCTGAATAGATAATTTCCTCAATTTCTGGCCAGTTCATCAACTTATAAAGTCTGTTGCTCACGTGGGCTCCCTCCGTTTCAACTTCTTATAATCGTACTTCTGGAAAAAAATTGCTTAAGAATAACCTCTATGTCATTTAGAAATCAACACAGTATTATATTATCACATAACTACATATCGTGCATCGCTTCTTGTATTCCCATGTATCAAATTCATGACAACTCCGCGTCTCCACGACTGTAATCAATCCCAACTATTTAATTAGTATATAACAACCGGTGTGCCCACTTCGATGTAACCATACAATTCTTCTGCTTTATCAGAAGGAATGTTTATACATCCATGTGAACCTTCATCAAGATAAATATCTCCGCCAAACTCATCACGCCAGCTGGCATCATGAATTCCAACGCCCTTATAAACAGGCATCCAGAATTTGACAAAAGACACATAGCCCCTGCCCCTTAGATATCTGTTTTTGGCCTTACCATAAACATAGTAAACGCCTGTAGGAGTATCCCTGCCTCTAGCCACATTGCCTGTAACTATATCGCAGTTTAGTACCAGCACACCGTCCTTGTAAAAGTACAGATGCTGATCAGTAATGCTGATCTCAATATAAGTATCACCAATATCATCAGATCCCTGCCGGGCAGCAAGCTGCTCGTAAGCAGGCTCGTGAGTTTCCTTGGTTCCGCTAAGAAGTGATTCAATAATATAATCAAACTCCTTGGCCGAGTCTATCTTGTTGCCGTAGGTACCGCCGCCAACCGTTATAGTCTTCCCTGCATAGTTAACAAAAGACCTCTCGCCGCCAACCGTACTAAACTGTCCGCACAGCTCATTTACGCTTTCATATAATGAAGATTCGCTAAGAAGGAGATTTCCTTTAGAATCTACAACGAATCCATTTTCTACATGATATTCTTTGGGAAAAGAAACTTCTTCTCCGCCGCAGATAAAGTATCCACTACCAGGCTGATTCTTCTTAGGCTTTTGCGAAGACATATCCTGAACCTGATCCTGTGTAACTATCGCATTGCCTACAAAAGATCCATCTATTTCTATCTCTTCATTTCCAAACTTATAGGTTATACCAGTATCCTGTACCTTACTGAGCTTTTCATATGTCTTCTTAATAGACTTCATCTCATCAGTAAGTTCAAGATCTGTATAGCAGGCTTCAAAACTGCTAAGGTTAACTTCCTTAAGTCCGCTCCTGACTGCAATGCCAACCTGATTTACGATCTCGTCATAAACAGGAACATCTCCCATAGTATCAATAAGCTGATATCCTTCATCAACTACGTTTACTATTTCAATACCTCTGTTTTCAGCTTTAAGATCAAAGCATGACCAGCCAGATACTATTCTTTGAAGAGCATCCTCTTCATATGTAATTTCCGGAGCCATGATAAGTTCCTTGCCATTGACCATGTAATAGATCCATGAGATCACATTCTGGTTATCAAAGGCGGTCTGCAAAGATGAAGTAAAGTCAGCCTTAACACCTATCTCACTGGCCTTAACTTCGTATCTCTTGCCTTCCTTATCAGTAACTACAAGGTCACTGGCTTCAAATTCACTGTTTAGAAGCTCTGCTGCCTGACTTACACTAAGTCCTGTAATATAATGTCCCCTTGCCCATGTCCCTAAAACAAAACGGTCGTGATAATAGACTGCCAGAGCCATATAGACTAAAGCAGCCATTATCACGATCCCTATTAGTATACTACTCAACCACTTAATTATAGTTTTCATATACCTATGATATCACAATTAATTCTCAACGTCACTTGCATCAAATACTTCTGTAAGAGGCTTTCCTGCAGGAACCATAGGATAAACCTTATCGTCCTTTTCAATCACAACATCAATTACAACAGGGCCTCCTGCATTTATAGCTTCCTTGATAGCTGGTGCAACCTCAGACTTTTTAGTAACGCGGATAGCCTTACAGCCAAGTCCTTCTGCAACCTTGCAATAATCAACCTTATCTGTAAGAACAGTCTGAGAATAGCGCTGTCCGTAGAAGAGGTTCTGCCACTGACGTACCATTCCAAGAACTTCGTTATTAACGATGATCTCGATAATAGGAATATTGTATCTGCTTGCTGTTGCAAGTTCGTTCATGTTCATTCTAAAGCAGCCATCACCTGCAACGTTGACACAGATCTTATCAGGATTACCCATCTTAGCACCAATTACAGCGCCAAGGCCATATCCCATTGTTCCAAGACCGCCGCTTGAAAGGAAGGTTCTTGGATTTCTATACTTATAGTATTGTGCTGCCCACATCTGATGCTGACCAACATCTGTTGTGATGATAGCATTACCCTTAGTTGCCTTATCAAGCTCTTCGATAACATAAGGGCATGTAAGCTTGTTCTTGTCATATGCAAGAGGGAACTCTTTTTCCATCTCTTCTATCTCAGAGATCCACTCATCATGTTTCATTGGCTTAAGAACTTCAAGAAGATCTGTAAGGATGTCTTTGAGATCTCCAACTATAGAAGCATCTGTCTTGATGTTCTTGTTGATCTCAGCCGCATCGATGTCGAACTGAACGATCTTGGCTCCCTTGGCAAATGCCTTTGGATTACCGATAACACGGTCTGAAAATCTTGCGCCGCAGGTAAGAAGAAGGTCGCACTTACTAACTCCGTAGTTAGAAGTCTTGGTTCCGTGCATACCGATCATTCCTGTGTAAAGCTCGTCTGTTCCATCGAAAGCGCCTTTTCCCATAAGGGTATCACAAACAGGTGCCTGGATTGTCTTTGCAAGTTTTCTTACTTCCTCGCTGGCTCCTGAAATGATAGCACCGCCTCCAACATAGATATATGGGCGTTTTGACTTAGCGATCATTGCAGCAACTTTTTCGATCTCTTCTTTTGTATAATCCTTCTTTGGCTTTGGTTCAGATATCTGAGCCGGTGTATAATCGCACTTTGCTGCTGTAACATCCTTGGTGATATCAACTACAACAGGTCCCGGACGTCCTGATCTTGCAATATCAAATGCTCTTCTGAGTGTATCAGCAAGAACCTTAACATCCTTAACGATAAATCCGTGCTTGGTAATAGGCATTGTAATACCATTTATATCTACTTCCTGGAAGGAATCCTTACCAAGAGCCGGAAGGTTAACGTTACATGTGATAGCGACCATAGGTACGCTGTCCATGTATGCTGTAGCTATACCTGTTACAAGATTTGTTGAGCCTGGGCCTGATGTTGCCATACATACGCCAACCTTACCTGTAGATCTTGCATATCCGTCAGCAGCATGTGCAGCACCCTGCTCATGGCTTGTCAGGATATGGTGAAACTCATCAGAATGTTTATACAGCTCGTCGTAAATATTAAGGATTGTTCCACCCGGGTAACCGAACACTGTATCAACACCCTGCTCCTTAAGACATTTAAGAACGATTTCTGCACCATTTAAGACCATTTTTTCCTACTCCTCATTACTATTTTTCTATATATCGATTACAGGATGTATAGAGTTACGTTCCGTAACTCAGTACATGTCCAGAAATGCATGGATGCATTTCTATGTACATTTAATCTATATCCGGAACCTTAAGGATAGCTCCTGTATTACCGCTTGTTACGAGCTTTTGGTAGCGAGCAAGGTAGCCATCTGTGATCTTTGGTGCTCTTGGCTTCCATGCTGCCTTTCTCTTAGCAAGCTCTTCATCAGATACTTTCATGTTAAGTGAATTGTTGTTGATATCAATTGAGATGATATCGCCTTCTTCAACAAGCGCGATAGGTCCGCCTACTGCAGCTTCAGGAGATACATGTCCGATTGAAGCGCCTCTGCTTGCTCCTGAGAATCTTCCATCTGTAATAAGGGCAACAGTTGAACCAAGTCCCATACCTGCTATAGCAGATGTAGGATTGAGCATCTCTCTCATTCCAGGTCCGCCCTTAGGTCCTTCATATCTTATTACAACTACGTCTCCGTCCTTGATCTTGCCGCCAAGGATAGCTGCGATAGCATCCTCTTCACAGTCAAATACTCTTGCAGGTCCTTCATGAGTCATCATTTCAGGTGCAACTGCAGATCTCTTAACGATACCTGTATCAGGTGCAAGATTACCCTTAAGTACAGCGATACCGCCGTTAGGAAGATAAGGATTCTCAATAGGTCTGATTACTTCAGGGTTAAGGTTCTCTACGCCCTCAAGGTTCTCTGCAACTGTCTTACCTGTACATGTAATTAAATCTGTGTGAAGGAGATTCTTCTTGGTAAGCTCCTTCATAACTGCATATACGCCGCCTGCTTCGTTAAGGTCTTCCATGTATGTAGGACCTGCAGGTGCAAGGTGACAGAGGTTTGGAGTTCTGTCTGAGATCTCGTTGGCATATTCCATGTTGATCTCAACGCCTGCTTCATGAGCGATAGCAGGAATATGAAGCATTGTATTTGTAGAGCATCCAAGTGCCATATCCATAGCAAGGGCATTCTCGAAAGCTTCTTTTGTCATGATATCTCTTGGCTTAATGTCTTTTTCCAAAAGCTCCATGATCTTGTAGCCGGCCTTCTTAGCAAGGCGGATTCTAGCAGAGTATACAGCTGGTATAGTTCCGTTACCTCTAAGGCCCATACCGATCGCTTCTGTTACGCAGTTCATGGAGTTAGCTGTGTACATACCAGAGCAGCTTCCGCAAGTAGGACAAACCTTCTCTTCGTACTCAAGAAGCTTCTCATCTGTGATCTTGCCGGCAGTCACTTCGCCAACAGCTTCGAACATGGAAGAAAGGGATCTCTTACGTCCGTCAACGTGTCCAGCCAGCATTGGTCCGCCTGAAACGAAGATTGTAGGAATATTGCAACGTGCTGCAGCCATCAAAAGGCCTGGTACGTTCTTATCACAATTAGGGATCATGACCATAGCATCAAAGCCATGAGCCTTGCACAGACACTCTGTTGAGTCTGCGATCAGGTCTCTTGTAACAAGAGAGTACTTCATTCCGATGTGTCCCATTGCAATACCGTCACATACAGCAATTGCAGGAACAACTACAGGCATACCGCCTGCTTCAGCTACACCGAGCTTAACAGCTTCAGCTATTCTCTGAAGTTCCATATGGCCCGGAATAATATCACTTTGTGAGCATACAATACCGATAAGAGGCTTTCTGCGCTCTTCTTCTGTAAAGCCAAGTGCATTAAACAAACTTCTGTGAGGTGCCTGCTGCAAACCTCTTAAAACTCTGTCACTGTTCATAGTCTTTTCTCCTGTTTCTAAATTGATTCCTATTATTAACTAATTCTATATTTTATTTTGTAAAAATAATATAAGTGCCATTTTCATATGATCTGTGAAGATCACCAGTCTTGCCAGGTAGATAGAAACTGTCATCGTTATACTCGTCTCTTCTTATCAGGAGATAATCCATATCCTCTTCCTGGCTGGAAGGATCAATGTCATATAAAAACTCCATCACATACTTCTGAATAGTTCCTGTGACCGCAGGCTTTTCATAGCCTGAAGGATCCACCATGATAAGGGCTTTATATGTCTCATCTATTTCTTCATCATATGGGGCAAAAAACGTATCGCCAAATACCCCGATAAAGAAATATACAACAGCAAGAAGCAGTGGCAGTCCATAAGCAAGAGGCGGAAATTCATATTTCCCCAAGGTAATAATAAAGTTATTGACTACAAAACTTATCGCCATTGCCATGATAGCTCCCATGAACATGTATGATTCATAGGAAGGAACCTTTTTAAAGAAAACAAGCATAAAGGGCATCCAGAACATCTGGGCAAGTATTATGAGCCTTATGCATGTCCTGCTTTCTTCAAAGTACAGAATGCATCCCGCCATCATTACAAATATGGATATAAAGCATATCACCATAAGTACATGAGCAAATCCAGGTGTGAAGCCATCTGAAAAGTCGTAAATAAAGTGATACCATCTGACAAGGTACGTATCGCCTTCAGGCCTTATCATTCCAAAGGATTCCTTAAGGAGTTTACAACCTGCGGCAAAAGATCTGACAGGATCATTTGATATGATCTGTCTTCTTGAAAGTCCTTCGTAGCCGCCGCCTTCAAGAAGGCTCGCTGCTCCGCTTCCAAGTATATTTATGGTATACAGTATGGCTGCTACAACAAATCCTACGATCTCGCAGATCAGGATGTTAAACAGCTGCACGAAATAAACATTATTTCTTATAGAACCGCTTACTTTTTTGGTCCTGAGTCCATTGATAAGCAGATACAAAAGCGCTGCAAGGCACATTGGAATTATCCAGACGATATTCCACAAGTGGACATACAATGCGCTTATAAATATGATAACAAGGTAAAAATACTGGATATTACTAAAGCTCTCAGTAAGTGTAAGTCTTCCAAATAAATATATTGATAATAGGAATAGTGTTACTGATAATGTATATCCTCGCCCTTGGATATTTAAGATATTTACAAGTTCAAAACCACTGTAGGTAACGATCGTAGAAAAAGGAATCCAGTGTGTAAAATATCTTTTGGAAAGCCTGTACAAAAGGATCATATTGGAAGAAGCACATATGCAGGATATTCCACGCATTACCATGAACTTAGGTATCCCGGTATTATTTAAAAGAGATGCCAGAAAGTTATATCCTATATGATTGCCTTCCGCAGACCAGTGTGTTGCTGTATATATCGGCCCTTTACTAATATAATAAAAATAATCGTGAAGTTCTTCATAAGAAGGTGTGATATAAAACGTCCTCCACACAAAGTAAAGGCCCATCGCGATCACAGCCAGTACAGTCGCCATATCCTGAGGATCTTCGGATATATGGAGTTTGGGCTTGTTGTAATGAATCCTGCTGATCACCAAACTCTTGGAAGCTTTATTTTCTTTTTTCATCATCCCGTCAAATCACTAAAGCCGTAACTACTTTATTTCTGCAGCAATAATATCTCCCATTTTTGAACATCCAACGATCATATCTGAAGGAGTTTCCTCATTCTTAAGATCGCCTGTTCTATACCCCTTTTTCAAGATATCCTTAACTGCTGTCTCTATAGAATCAGCTTCTTTATCAAGGCTGAAAGTATAGCGCAGCATCATAGCTGCTGACAAAATTGTAGCTATTGGATTAGCTATGTCCTTTCCCGCAATATCAGGAGCTGATCCGCCGCTTGGCTCATAGAGTCCGAAGCTTGTCTCATTAAGTGATGCAGAAGGAAGCATTCCTATTGAACCTGTTATCATACTTGCTTCATCGGAAAGGATATCACCGAACATGTTCTCCGTAAGTACTACGTCGAACTGTGCAGGATCCTTAACAAGCTGCATTGCGCAGTTATCAACAAGCATGAATGAAAGCTCGACTTCCGGATAATTCTCGGAAACCCTTGTGACAACCTTTCTCCAAAGTCTTGAAGAATCAAGAACATTGGCCTTGTCGACACAGGTAACTTTCTTTCTTCTCTTCATTGCTACATCAAATGCTCTGATAGCAATTCGTTCTATTTCTTTTTCTGAGTAAACTAATGTATCTGTAGCAACTTCCTGACCGTCAACAAGCTCTGTCTTTCTGTCTCCAAAGTACAGGCCCCCTGTAAGCTCACGCATGATCATAAGATCAAAGCCTTTTTCGCTTATCTGAGTTTTAAGTGGGCATGCATCCTTAAGTTCAGGATACAGATAGGCAGGTCTTAAATTTGCAAAAAGACCAAGCGCCTTACGAATACCCAGAAGACCAGCTTCAGGTCTTTTTTCAGGTGGAAGTTTATACCAAGGTGAAGTAGATGTATTGCCGCCTATGGAGCCCATGAGCACGGCATCAGAAGATTTTGCAGTATCGATAGTCTCCTGTGTAAGAGGAACTCCGTACTTGTCGATTGAACATCCTCCCATAAGTACATCTGTAAAAACGATCTCGTGTTTGTATACTTTGGCTACACTTTCAAGAACTTTTTTAGCCTCTGCAACTATTTCAGGTCCTATCCCGTCGCCGGGAATGCATGTAATGTTCAGCTTCAATGTTATTTCCCCTTTCCGTCTTCGCAAAAGTTAAGTACCATCTTAGCTTAAAAAAATTCAAAGTACAAGGTGCAGAATTAATCTATCCTACACAACTACATTAATTCTGTACATAGAAATACATCCATGTATTTCTAAACATGTATTAGATACATCCTGTATCTGTACATAGAAATACATCCATGTATTTCTAAACATGTATTAGATACATCCTGTATCTGCACCTATAAACACGATGAAAAATCACCATCACGAAACGCTCATTAAATTTGCGCATCTGAAATTTACATTTAAGATGTAATCTCCTATAAATTCTATCATATATCATGAAACAAATGTAAAAATACATCACCTAATACATTACAAAAATAAGCACAAAAAAAGGATGACCAGGAAGCCGCGGCTTCCTTACCATCCTTTTAAATATCAGTCTTTTTTCTTCTTATCAGCCTTAGTCTCTACTGGCTTAACAGCATCTTCAGGCTTCTCAATCTCAACGATTGCTTCCTTAACCATAGGAATACGGCAATTCTTGTTGTTACCGAACTCAACGATTACCATGTTGTCATGGATATCGATAACTGTCCCAACAAAGCCACCTGTTGTACGAACACTATCGCCTACAGCAAGTGCTGCCATCATAGCTGCCTTCTCTTTTTCCTGTTTACGCTGTGGTCTGATCATAATGAAGTACATGAATGCGAACATTACAACCAGGATAACCAGATAGCTCATGCCAAAGGTCTGACCCTCTACAGCAGTACCAACCATCTTAAACACTTCAGAATACATTTAATTTCCCTCCGGAGTCCTCTTTAATTCTTATAAAAGCTTTCAAAAAAGCTACCTTTAAATGATACACAATAAAAAGTTCACTTACAAGAGCGTATTTTGTTAAAAATTTGTAATAAAAATCGTTCAATTTTACCTTTCAATAGTGGAAGTTGTGGAGCCTTCTCCACAACTTCGTGTAGTTTGAAATTACAAATTTTAAGCTCATATGGACGTGGTGGAGCTTGCTCCGCCACGTCGTAGAGTTTGGAAATATTTATATTTCCAAACTCATTTATCCTTTGCGCCAATTTTTTGCTATATCGCTTCCTGGAGCTGTGCTGAGCTCTTCATACTCAGAAAATCCCTCAATGGTCTTCTTCTTATATTCTGCGAAGTTGCCATTATCAAGAGCATCCCTGATCTCTTCCATCATGTTGTTATAGAAGTACAGGTTATGAAGAACGCAAAGTCTCATACCAAGCATCTCGCCAGACTTAAGAAGGTGACGGATGTAGCCTCTTGAATAGCGTCTGCATGCAGGACACTGACAGCCTTCCTCGATAGGATGAGAATCAAGCGCCAACCTTGCATTAAGAAGATTAAGCTTACCCTTCTTGGTATATACATGGCCGTGACGTCCGTTTCTGCTAGGATATACGCAGTCAAAGAAATCTACGCCTCTTTCTACAGCCTCTAATATATTGGCAGGTGTACCAACACCCATGAGGTATGTGGGCTTATCCTGAGGAAGATAAGGAACCACTGTATCAAGTACGTGGTACATCTCTTCATGAGTCTCGCCTACAGCAAGACCGCCTACAGCATAGCCATCAAGGTCCATCTCTCTGATGCGCTTAGCGTGCTCTATTCTGATATCATCAAAGATCGCACCCTGGTTGATTCCAAAGAGCATCTGGTGAGGATTTACTGTATCAGGAAGTGAATTAAGTCTGTCCATCTCCTTCTTACATCTCTCAAGCCATCTTGTAGTTCTGTCTACAGACATCTGAACGTACTCATGATCAGCTCTTGCTGACGGGCACTCATCAAATGCCATTGCAATTGTACTTCCAAGGTGGGACTGGATTCTCATACTCTCTTCAGGTCCCATAAAGAGCTTGTGACCATCAATGTGAGAATGGAAGTATACGCCCTCTTCTCTGATCCTTCTTGTTTTAGCCAGGGAAAAGACCTGGAATCCGCCTGAATCTGTAAGAATAGGCTTATTGCATGACATAAATTTATGAAGACCACCCATACGATACACGTTATCATCGCCGGGACGAAGGTGAAGGTGATAAGTATTGCAAAGAACTACCTGGTTCTTGATACCTTCAAGGTCTTCAGTAGATACTGCACCCTTGATCGCTGCAACAGTTGCAACATTCATGAACACAGGAGTCTGAATAGTACCATGAACAGTATGGAATTCGCCTCTTTTTGCACGGCCTTCTGTTTTTAATAATTTGTACATAAAACCTCTTTTCCTTGTATATAGAAGTACATCCCTGTACTCAAAAAGTAAAAAAGCAGAAAAATATAGGGGCATGCAACTCCATGCCCCTAATCATAATATACCATTGAATTTTATTAGACAAGATTTTTCGTAATGACAGTACTTTTAGCTATAGTAAAAATACTGTTTTAATATAAATATTCATCCCAGAACTCTTCGAGGCATATACCTTCTTCGTACATAACTGTTGCTGCAGCAACGCCTACATATCTGATATGCCATGGTTCGTATTCGATTCCGGTTATTTCCTCTTTGCCCTTGAGATAACGGACTACAAAGCCGTACTTATAAGAGTTTTGAGCAAGCCATCTTCCCGCTGCTGTATCGCCAAAGCCCTCATCAAGAGAACAATAGCCATTAGTTATGATATCAAGAGCAAGTCCTATCTCATGCTCTGATGATCCCGGGATTGTAACTGCCTGTGAAGCAAGCGCGTATGACTGCATATAGTCATATCCCTGCTCCATGTAGTAATCAACTTTTCTTGCAAAAAGCATCTCCTGACGGTTATTGGATCTGTAAGGAGAACAAACTACAAGTGATACTCCATCGGCAGCAGCTGCTTCAAACATCTGCTTAAGTGGTAAAAGGATTCTTGCATCGCAAAGCTTACCACCGCTTGAGATCTGTGCGGTCTCAAATACATAATTATCTGGAATAGGATGCTGCTTATTAACAAGCATCAGATTCCAGTCATCTGCTGAAAACTGAGCATTTCCAGACTGGTTCTCTTCTTCAGCCTCTTCTTCATATGCTTCCAAGCTGTCAGATGTATTCAGGATCTCAGATATACTGATCTGATCGCTCTCGGATACCTCTCCAAGAAGCTCTCCGTTTCCATCATACTTGACATCTTCCATCACATTGTCATTAGTATTACTTTGATCATTTGAATAAACATAATCTGAGGAAGAATTCTGACTTCCTAAAGAAATCGACTCTGCATCCTGCAACTGCTCATTTGCAACTTCTGTAGCAATATAAGTAATATCAGAGCTCTCCTCACTACGGATACTGTCTGACACAAAACTTACATCCATTGGTAAAACGGGATAAGAAAAACTACTTGAAGATACAAAGAACAAAAGGACACATGCAATACTTAGAATACGTTTTCTATTATCATAAACTGCACTACACAATGCCGTCACAAAAATAACAACTGCGACAGCGATGACACCGAAAAAATAGAACTTCCTATTCTTTTTTACGAACTTCCCTATTCGCCGAACTGCTTTCTCCCGAAATGTCGGCTCAAATGAAACATCTTTGTTTTTCATTGCACCCAACTCAGGCTCCCCCTGCATTCTCGGTATATCATAAAGTTATTATACTACATTTTCGGATTTTTTGAACACTTTTTACAAATTCAGTACCCTTTTCCTGTGAATCCATCATGAAATATATACTAATAGTATACGTCATTTCGTCAATCCGCACCAGCTCTGTTTTTACAAATTTTCATCCTCTACAATCAAGTAGATATGCGGTTTTAGAAAATTGATCAAAATAAAAATCGATTCTCGAATTAGATTAATGTATAATGAACTCAGTTTTTAAATCCATATAATGACTCGGGTGTATACAACACCTTTGGATACAATTGTAAAGGGGACACATCATGGCAGGATCAATATTTGGTAACAATCTAAAAATCTCAACCTGGGGAGAATCTCACGGACCAGCTCTTGGTGTCGTCATAGATGGTTTCCCTGCAGGAATGGAGCTTACAGAAGCTACTATTCAGGAATACTTAGACCGCAGAAAGCCAGGAACATCATCAGTTACAACGCCTCGTAAAGAGGACGATAAAGTCGAGATATTATCAGGAGTCTTTGAAGGTAAGACCACAGGCACTCCTATCTCTCTTATGATCAGAAATACATCCCAGAAATCCGGAGATTATAGCCAGAT
>CAMVNV010000030.1 GCA_947168935.1 uncultured Butyrivibrio sp.
CATAGCTGTTAATCATTTATACCAGAGCCTTGGTATAATTTCGCGGGAGCGCAGGCTTCAATTAATGCGCGAACTGCCACAGCCCCTACGACGAGTGGCAAGGTAGCTCGAGGATTATATCAGGGGCATCTACCGGGCGCCGCCTAGATCATCCCGTATGCAATCTGGCGAAGGAGTCTTGTGGGTCCCATAGAACCAGCGTCTGCCAGCTGGATGTAGTACTGGAACATAAAGTCATTGGATGGATCAAGTGTCATATAGGTTCCCAGCCATCCATCCCAGCCAAATTCGCCAACAGGTGCATTGGTCTGGTAGGCAGCAGGATCAAGGAGCACGCGGTTAAAGTTGCCGTAGCCGTATCCCTGAAGGCTGTCCCATTCAGTAGTCTTTATCTGCTCAGGTGTAAGCTGGTTGGTTCTCATGAAGCGAACAGTCTCTTTTCCCAGAACCCTTGTTCCATCTGATGCGGTTCCGCCATTTAGTAGCATTTGACCGAAGTTTCTGAAGTCGCCAATTGTAGATACTATTCCTGCGCCACCTGATTCGAAGGCTGGAGCTTTAGTTATAGTATCTTCCATTGCAAGGTGAGGGCCCTTTTCAATGACAAGTTTTCCTGTTACATCTTTGATCTTAACCTTACCGCTGACAGAATCTATAACGGAAGTTGGCTGAGTAAGCTCTCCATCAGCAAAGAATCTGTATTTCTGGGCAAGGCGACCTATCTTTTCCTCAGGAACATAAAATCCTGTGTCGTGCATGTGAAGAGGTCTTGTTATCTCATCTTCTATGAACTGGCCAAAGCGCTTACCTGATGCAACTTCTACAACAGCTCCCATTACGTCAGCACTGGTTCCGTATCTCCAGCGCTTTCCTGGCTGAAACTCAAGAGGAAGTTCTCCGATCCTGTTTGCAAATTCCACAGTTCCAATGCGATTTCCTTTGGAATGTTCACTGTCCATTTCATTAAAAAGAGCAGTGGAGCAGGCTGTAGGATAGTTGTTTTCTTCAGGATATGTAAGACCACTTGTCATATTGAGGAGGTCTTTTAAGATCATCTCCCTGTTAACATTTACGACTTCTTCGCCTTTTCCAGTCCAGACCTTTTGATTCTTAAAACCCGGAAGGTACTTGCTAACGGGATCAAAAAGGTCTATTTTACCGCGTTCCATAAGGATCATGGCACATACTGAAGTTATCATCTTGGACATTGAGAACATGCGGAAGATGGTGTCTTCTTTCATAGGAATGTTGTTCTCGATATCTGCAAGGCCGTAGCTTCCCTGGTAGAGGATCTGTCCGCCTTTGGATATCATAATATTTGCGCCTGATATGTGATTAAGCGCTATCTCTTTTTCTACAACGTTATCAATTGCCTGAATCTGACGTGTGTTATTCATGTGATGACCTGTAGCCTTTCCTGGTATTAAGGTTAGATTTAGTTAGCCGATTTATAATATGGCGCAAGGGTCAAAAGTCATTTCAATCCGAATCTACTCGAAATCGAATGTGAATAAATGACCCACCTAACATAAGTAAAGTAGCATGTAGTGCGGATCTGAGAATATGAATAATAAATAGCGGATCTTACGCACAACACTTACATGATAGCACAGCATTTTGTGGCATGATAGGTGAGTTGTTGCTATGTTTTTATTGATATACAATTAATTTGACACCTATATCATTAGTATGTGATTTAGTATGTCCTATTTGTTTGGACATAGATTTGAAGGGAGATTTTTATGCGTCTGTTACTTGCAGAAGATGAAGAAGAACTTTCTAATGCGCTGGTAGCTATATTGCGACACTCAAGCTACACGGTTGATGCTGTGTATGATGGCGAAGACGCGCTTGAATACGGTCTTTCAGGTGAATATGACGGGATAATTTTAGATATAATGATGCCCAAAATTGAAGGAACAGAGGTCCTTAAAAAGCTAAGGGAAGCCGGGATCACGACTCCTGTTTTGTTCCTTACGGCTAAGAGTGAAACAGATGATAAGATTAAAGGTCTTGACCTTGGAGCTGATGATTACCTGACGAAACCCTTTGATATGGGAGAACTTCTTGCAAGAATTCGTGCAATGACAAGGCGTAAGGCTGACTTTAGCCATACTTCCCTGACTTGCGGCAATCTTGTTCTTGACCGCAATACATATGAGCTTTCCACAGAAGGCCATGAAGCTATCCGCCTTGCAGGCAGAGAGTTTCAGATGATGGAGATGCTTATGACAACTCCCGGAAGAGTTATATCTGTAGATAACTTTATGGACAGGATCTGGGCAGACGGTGAGGCGGACATTAACATTGTTTGGGTATATATATCCAATCTTCGCAAGAAACTTTCAGCGCTTGAATCAACAGCTGAGATTAAGGCAGCCAGAGGAGTTGGATATTCGATTCACGAAAAGAAGGATGCATAACTTATGGTTAGTAAGCTTCGTAGAAAGTTCGTTATAACTGCAATGAGCGCACTGCTTGTTATTCTTGTGGTACTTATTGGCGTTATTAATATATCGAATTTTGTAGAGGTTACAAAAAGCGCTGATGAGCTTCTGACTATCCTTGCGGATAATGACGGTAACTTTCCTGATATGAATCCTGCGTTTGATCAGGGCAAAAATGATTCGGGTTCTCATGACAAGAAGCAAGGCGACTTGGAGAATTCAGAAGATGTTGCAGCACCAGACAATGACAGCGGTTCTGCACTCCCGCCTGAACCAAAAGATGAAGAATTAAAGCGGGATATTTACTATTATACAAAAAGTATAGAAGCCCCTTTTTCCACAAGATATTTCTGGGTCAGGTTTGATACAACAGGTGAGATTACCCAGATTGATACCAGCCACATAGCTCTGATATCAGAAGATACTGCTGGCGAGATGGCGCAGAGCATCTATGAAGCATCCGGCACTAAAGGCTATAAGTCTTCTTATAGATATTATGTCACGCAGTCTGAAAATGGCGACACCATGATACTTTTCAAGGACTGCAGCTCGGATCTGTATAATGCAGGTAAGCTTCTTCGCAATACCTTTCTTATAATGCTGGCATGTCTTCTTGCCATGTTCATCCTTGTGTGGACCATGTCAGGACATGCGGTATCACCTGTAGTTGAATCCCTTGAGAAGCAAAAGAGATTTATAACAGATGCAGGTCACGAGCTAAAGACGCCCCTTGCAGTTATATCTGCTAATGTTGACGTAATAGAACTTGATAACGGTAAGAGCGAGTGGACTACCAGCATAAAAAATCAGGTCAACCGAATGGCAGAGCTTGTTAAGAACATGCTCACGCTAACCCGCATGGAAGAAGAAAGCATAAAGACTGTTTTTACAGATATAGATCTAAGCCATATCCTTTTGGATACCGCCAAGGGTTTTGAAGCTGTTGCAGACGCAGCCGGCCGTAAATATACAGTTGATATAGAAGATGGAATTCATATAAAAGGTGACAGAAACTCCATGACTCAGCTTGCATCACTTCTTATAGATAATGCCTGCAAATATTCATCTGAAAAAGGTGAGATAACTGTAAGCATGCATCAGGGAAGACATATAGAATTTGAGGTAAAAAACACCTGTGACAATATCCCAGAAGGGAATCTGGACAGACTTTTTGACAGGTTCTACAGGGCAGATACTTCAAGAAGCAGGAAGAGCGGCGGATATGGTATAGGCCTTTCCGTAGCAAGAGCAATAGCTATCTCACATGGTGGTAATATAGAAGCCTTGAGAGATGGTGATCACGTAATAAGATTTGTAGTAAAGCTTCCGAAAGCAAAAGCATAGATAAAGTATATGAAAGGGGCCTTACCTGGAATGATCTGATCGGTCATCCGGGTAAGACCCCTTTTAAGCTTATGAAGCTTTCTGCATATTTTTTAAGTTGTCAAAGAACTGAGAGAATACCTCAACATTTTCTTTCTGATTCTGGATGTGCTTACCGGCGTTTTTAAACAAAGTAAGTTTATATGAGACCTTGTTGACCTTGAATGTGATAACATGCGCACCGAATTTTGGCTTTTTGTATTTAATCTTTTCAAATCCGTTAAAAGGAATCTCGAATACGTCGTCAACCTTGGTCATGTCAAAAGCATTCATGCAAACAATTTTGACAGCATTGTCTGTAAGAATAGTAAAACCATTTTTTGTCTTTGCACCTGAAATTAAGGCACCTAAAGCACCAAACATGTAATACAATAGAGCTGCTTTTACTGTTATGAGCTGTCCATATGCAGCTGCTCTTACGTTTTCGCCCGGACGAACGGCAGCTCTGATTGCATTCATTTTGCCTTCTTCTGTGATCTTAAGATTCATTTTTTCACCCTACCTTTTTATTTATTATTTTTTTAGTGTTTTTTCAAACATTAACATTGTACTTTGAATTGGAATGTTTTCAATAAAAAATAGATAAAACGCTGTTTTTGTCAGATGGATGACATTTTTTACCATATGAGAGATGGCTTTAGAAGCTAAATGCAAATCATTTGCAATTAAAATTAAAGTGTGATATATTCTCTATGCTAAAACTATATTTTGTAAAATCTTTTTTTAAGAAAATGTGAGGTTGGGGCCTGATCATAGATTAAGTCCTGGCACTTGCGATAAGAGGTTAAGATGGAATTATTATTAGATGTAATCCTTGATACAGTAATAGATGGAGTTAAGATCCTTCCATTTCTTTTTATAACATACCTTTTAATGGAGCTTTTGGAAAAGCACACTATGGATAAGGCTGGTGATATTGTAAGAAAAGCGGGTAAATCCGGACCTTTATGGGGTTCCCTCCTTGGTGTTGTGCCTCAGTGCGGATTTTCTGCAGCTGCATCCAACCTCTATGCAGGCCGTGTCATCACAGTTGGAACACTTATTGCCATATACCTTTCAACATCAGATGAGATGCTTCCTTTGATGATCTCAAATAGACTCCCTGTAGGGAAGATCCTTCCAATACTTGGACTTAAGGCTCTTGTTGGTATAGTAGCAGGTTTTATAGTAGACTTTGCAGCCAATAAGACAAGAAAGCTTCGCCATCTGGGCAGAGAAGACTTCAGAATAGAAGAAATGTGCGAGCGTGAGCATTGCCACTGCGAAGATGAAGAAGAGGGAAGCGTAATAAAGTCAGCATTTGTGCATACCCTTCATATCTTCATATATATTCTTGTTCTTACCTTTATACTTAATCTTGCCGTAGAACTTATAGGCGAAGATACGATCAAATCAGTTATAACAGCCAATTCACTGGCAGGACACCTTGTGGCAGGAATTATTGGTCTTATCCCTAACTGCGCAGCTTCTATCATTATTACTGAGATGTATCTTGGCGGAATGATATCAATGGGAACCATGATGTCAGGACTTTTAGTTGGAGCTGGAATTGGACTGCTTGTCCTTTTCAGGGTTAATCCTGAGTTTAAGAGAAATCTCCATATCACAGGAATCCTTTATGGAACTGGAGTTTTCTTCGGAATACTGATAGACCTTATTCTTGGATAAGAACCTTTTTTCTTAGTGGAGAATTAGTATATGTCATGCAAAATACATCCCGAGACTGTTGAGCGCCAGATGGAGCGCAACTGGCCTGAAGGAATCAAAAAGACTAAGCAAAGACTTGAAATATATCATATCCTTGCGGATGCAATTAAGCCATTAACTGCAACAGAGATCTTTGAAGAGCTCAAAGATGATGATGGTAACCCAAGGTATGCCTTTTCGACCGTATACAGATGCCTTCAGACCTTTGAAAGCGCAGGAATACTGACTAAATCAACAGCAGTTACAAGCGAAAACGCTATGTACGAGCTTCGCCTTGCCCAGCACAGGCACTATGCCATCTGCCTTAAATGTAAGGAGAGATTCCCTTTAAGGACATGCTTTTTGGGAGATCTTAAAAATATGCTCCCTGCCAACATGGACGAGTTCCAGATTACAGGACATCAGCTTGAGATATATGGCTACTGCCCTAAATGCAAGTAATTATTCTGTAGCTTTCTGATAGGTCTTTTTTCAGAGAAATTGTAAGATTTTCAACCCCCTGGGGGGCTTGTGAACATTCTCTTACTACATATATACTTAACACGACATTTTTGATGATACACAAGTTATTATGACTTGTGTTATTTTATTGTCTAATTTAAACGAGGTGGGGTAAATCACTATGCATATGGCAGATGCACTTGTAGTTCCTGCTGTAGCCGGAACTATGTATATATTATCAACAGCAACAGCTGGTCTTTCTGTAAAAAAGGTCAGAGAGGAAAATGATCCTAAAAAGATCCCTGTAATGGGCGTAATGGGAGCATTCGTATTCGCTACACAGATGCTCAACTTTACAATTCCAGGAACAGGCTCATCAGGACATCTTTGCGGAGGAATGATGCTTTCCGCAATGCTTGGACCTTACGCTGGATTCCTTACTATGATAGGAGTTTTACTAGTCCAATGTTTGCTTTTTGCAGATGGCGGACTTATGGCGCTTGGATGTAATGTATGGAACATGGCTTTTTATGGCTGCTTCGTAGGAGCACTCCTTATTTGGCGTCCAATTATGAAAAAAGGTGCAACACGTGGTAAGATCATAGCTGCTTCTATAATAGGATGTGTTCTGACACTTCAGATGGGAGCTTTATCAGTTTCTCTTGAAACTCTTATATCTGGAATCACTGAACTTCCATTCTCAGTATTTGTAGCAACAATGCAGCCTATCCATCTTGCGATCGGATTTGTAGAAGGTCTTATTACAGCAGCTGTTTTAGTATTTGTAAATGAAGCTAGACCTGAGCTTTTATGGGGCGTAGGTGAAGGCAGCACTTCAGAAGGTAAGCTTGGCTTTAAGCCTACTATCGCTGTACTTGCAGTGGCAGCAGCTATTTGCGGCGGTATCGTATCACTTTTTGCTTCAGCTTTCCCTGATGGTCTTGAGTGGTCCATGGAAAAAGTTGCCGGCACAGCAGAGCTTGAGGCAGCAGGCGGCGCTTATGACGCAGCTTCAGGAATCCAGGAGGCAACATCCCTTCTTCCTGACTATGCTTTCAAAGGCAGTGAATCTGCGCTTGGAACAAGCTTTTCAGGTATCGTAGGTGCTCTTGTAGTAGTACTTGTTACTGTTGGAGCATGCTATGCTTTCAGATTTTTTAGAAAAAAGAGTGAATCTGCTAATGTTGCATAAGCTTGAAATATAATCCATGTCTTTTGCAATGAAAAGCTAGAAAGCCATTATTATTTCATAAATGAGTTCAATAGAAAAAAATATTCGAGAACTTAACAGACTTCAAGACTTGCAGCAGCGTTCCCATTGGATGAATAACCTTCATCCTTTGGGGAAGCTGCTTACATGCGTTTTATACATCTTTTTGGTGGCTTCTATTGATAAGTATGATATTATTCCGCTTATTTTAATGTCTGTTTATCTTGTGTTTGCTTTTCTTATCGGTGAATTGTCGCTTAAAGAGGGGCTTTACAGGATGAGGCTGATCCTTCCCCTTGTATTGTTTGTGGGTATATTCAATCCTTTTTTTGACAAAGATATTGTATTGTATGTAGGAAATATCGGTATTTCAGGCGGAGTCATGTCTATGATAACCCTTTTTATAAAAGGATTGTATTCCGTGCTTTCAGCCTATATTCTTATCGCAACAACCTCTATAGATGATATCTGCTATGCCCTTAGGGTAGTGAAGGTTCCCAAGATCATAGTGATAGTGATCATGCTGATTTACAGATATTTTGATGTAATGGCCCTTGAAGCTCATAGGATAATGACTGCGTATAGCCTTAGGGCTCCGTCCCAGAAGGGCATTCACTATAAAGCCTGGGGAGCACTTGTTGGACAGTGGCTTCTTCGAAGCATGGACAGGGCGGAAATGGTCTATGAGAGCATGCTCCTTCGCGGTTTTAACGGCGAATTTTCTTTTAAGAAAAAAGCTTTAAAGCTACAGGATTTCATTTATCCTATAGCCTGGGCCTGTATCTTTGTTATCATCAAGCTTCGAATTATAATGTAAGAAGAAGTTAGGCTTGTTTTATACGTTTTAGTAGTTGAGGTGAAAATGAAAACAGGAATTCACGGCGAGATATTAAAAATTGAAAATCTTTCTTTTGCCTATGAAAAGGATGAACCTGTTCTTCAGGATATAAATCTTCATGCAACAGATGGCGAAAGCATTGGAATAATAGGGGCTAACGGTATTGGTAAGTCTACTCTTATGAAGCTTCTGGTTGGGCTAAATACAAACTACAGTGGAAAATTGGTTGTTGCAGGGCATGAGGTGACGCCCAAGAACTTAAACCACATAAGAGAACATGTCGGCTATGTATTTCAGGATTCTGACAGCCAGCTGTTTTTATCAACGGTTGAAGATGATATAGCCTTTGGCCCCAGAAACTACGGTCTGTCTGAAGAGGAAGTCCAGAAAAGAGTTGACGATGCCATTTCATTCCTTCATATAGAGCATCTTAGAAAGAAGTCTACCTATAAAATGTCAGGTGGTGAAAAAAAGCTTGCGTCTATTGCAACTATCCTTGCAATGGAGCCTGATATTATCATCATGGACGAGCCATCAATAGCCCTTGACCCAAGGAACAGAAGGAATCTTATAAATATCTTAAACAAGATCAAATCGCTTAAGATCATCACTTCCCATGACCTTGATTTTGTAATGGATACCTGTGAAAGGACTATTCTTATAGATGATGGAAGGATCATTGCGGATGGTGCTACAGATGTTATCTTAAAAGATGAGAAGCTTCTAACAACTCATTCCTTAGAGCTTCCGCTTAGTTTATCAAGAATGTGAGACTTCCCGGATAAAGTCCGGGGAGTTTTTTTGCAGTTCATCTGCTGTTTTGTACCGTTCGTCGAATTAGTATTTGATCGGATTTGAAGACCTTACAAGAAGAATCAGATAAAATTCGTATTGTGAGCGCGCTCCAGTGGAGCGCATGCTGCGAACAGGCCGAGTTTGCAGACGAGACCGGACCTTGGGTTTGATGTCTTTGTCTGGGAAATAAAAAAGTCCTTAGGTTTAACCTAAGGACTTTTTACTTAAGCAGGTGATGGGAATCGAACCCACCTATCCAGCTTGGAAGGCTGGTGTTCTACCAATGAACTACACCTGCGAACACAATGACTATTTTAGTAAAGTAAGGTTTTCTTGTCAAGGCAAAAAGGTGAAATAATCCCGATTAATTCATATATAAACGGCTTTGTGAACACTTAACGAAAAAGCGGCAAGAAATACATTTGAAATATACTCGTAATACAGTAAATTAATTAACGCTCACGATCTTTGAAAATTGGTCAAAAATGGGAACTAAATCAAAATAATATCTTCGTGTTCCGCGACAAGACTTTTGTTGTAAGAAACTTCAATATATAGTGCAAAAATATACGTCGATTCGCGCTACTGAAAATGACGTTTCGTCGGAAAATCAACATTAAAATTTTAGATGTAATATAATGAATTTGTGCTTGTGAAGAGCACAAAAAATATCTATTCTGGTCTATCTGATCCTAAAAATATAATTATTGGGGGAGAATTAAGACCTGTGTTCCGTGTCTTATAGAATTGGGGATATATAAGGCGATAGGGTCTAGGTGTAAGCGTTATTGCAACGCTCCAGTTACTATTGCAATAGCGTGAGAAACCGTCACTGAAAGAGGTACGATTAATGAATTCAAAATATGTTCAGATGTTTACAGTAGGAACTTGCTGCGCCTGCCTTGTCTGCGCCGGCACGGTTACCTACTTTGTTAATAGTAGGAAAGCAGGAACAGTTCGGGTTGAAAGCCGGGATGAATTTCTTGCGGTCAATCAGGATCTTTTGCCACAAACAGTTGAAACTATTGCAGATAGTCAGGGAGAAAGTTTTCTCAATGCTCTTTTCACAGGAAAAGAGATTCCTAATACTGATACAGATATTTGTATATGGGCAAGTTCTGATGAGCAGGTAACTCAGGGAATACTTGAAGATACAAGTCTGGATCTAAAACTACATTACAATAAAGAAAATGATGAGATGATAACTCAGGTCTGTCTATCTGAAAATGGCAATGATACATTCAGCATGAATGTAAATCTTACCGGTGATAAAGCCGGAATCTATTGCCCTCAGATCGATCAGAATTTCTATACTCTTAGTAAAGACCAGTTCTTGTACGGCCTTGGCACCGTTACCGGATTTGGCACAGGTAATGATGAAGATCAAAGTGATAACGATAATGCCGGTGATGAAACTGACAGTAGTGACGTTTCAGATAATTCAGATGAAAGCGCAAAGCTTGATGAGTCAGAGCTTGCAGAAATGCTTAACATAATCTTGACTGCAGTAACACAGGATAACATTGAGGTGATAAGCGATAACACTGTATGCTTAAGTCATTTTGGTGAAGATGTATCAGGTACAACCTATGTCTGCACACCGGGATCAAAGGATTTTCAGAGTATGCTGATCGCTCTGGCAGATTATATGGATACTCATGAAAATGCCAGAAACTATGTCCATAACATGCTGGGAAAGGCTTCACTTTTCAATTACCGGATCGGCAAGCTTGAAAAGCTCCTTGTTAACGAGGATGGAAGCCTTAGAGATAATGCTAAAAGCATAGCAGATAAACTTGCAAAAAAGGATTTTAACTGGACTGTAAATAGCGATGAAAACGGAACAGGAAGGCATCTTAGTCTCTCATTTACAGTAGAGAATACCAGGATAGAACTTTCCTGTGAAAAGAGTCTGTCTGGAGGAACATATATATCTTTTTCCTTGGATGATTCATTTATAAGTTTTACAAGTATACCTGAAATATCAGAAACTGAGAGCAGGTCATCCCTTGGATTATCCTATGGTAAAACAACTATTACAGCAGGTGGAAAGGATCATAGCTCTGATATTGTGGTAACAACAAGCAAGATGGAAGATGGTCTTACAGATGAAACATTAATAGAATTTAACGGTGGATCGAATATTGGAAATATAGAACTTCACATTGAAAGTAAAGCATCAAGCTCAGCAATGATACCAGAGGTGTCAGAAGAATTTCAAAAGGATATGACCTTGTATTCAGATGAAGAGGTCTTGAATCTTTTTAAGACATATAAAAATGGATTAACCTCAATACTTCTAAGCAGCAAACTAATGGGGATTGTCCTTTAATATAGTAGATGTCCGTATTGACGGGCATCTATTTTTTTTCCAGAAAATAAATATAAAATGCCACGCAAAGGTTTTGATAAAAATAATCGGTATAGCGTAAGTGACCAACAGAAAACAGCTTGTTTTAGGCACTTTAAAACACTCTGCAAGGTTGCTTTTTTGGTGAAAATTTTATAAAATGATTTTCTGTGTATTGCCAGCTTATTCTGGGAGTGTTATAGTTAATTCCTAGTAAGTACCTAGGAAAACACATAAAGGAAATATTGTAAATATTTTTGTTTTATATAGAAAGGACGTAGAACAATGTCTGAACAGAATCTTTTGCAGGTTAGCGATCTTTCAGTATCAGTTGATGAGATGCAGATCCTGCATAAACTTAATTTAAAGGTTAATCCGGGAGAGACTCATGTACTCATGGGACCCAATGGTGCCGGTAAGTCTACACTGGGTAATACTCTTATGGGTAACCCTAATTATGTAGTAAATGAAGGCAAGATTATTTTTGACGGACAGGATATTACTAATCTTTCTACAGATAAAAGAGCAGCAGCCGGAATGTTCATGTCATTCCAGAATCCTTTAGAAGTACCTGGAATCTCACTTTCAGCTTTTATCAGAAATGCGATCCACTCACAGACAGGAAAGCCTATCAAGCTCCTTGCTTACAAGAAGCTTCTTGAGTCTACAATGGAGCTCCTTAACATGGATCCTTCATATGCAGACCGTGATCTTAACGTTGGTTTTTCAGGTGGTGAGAAAAAGAAGGCTGAGATCCTTCAGCTTCTTATGCTCAGCCCACGTCTTGCTATCCTTGATGAGACTGACTCAGGACTTGACGTAGATGCAGTTCGTACAGTATCCAAGGGAATTGAAGAATACCAGAAGAGAGAGAATGGTGCACTTATCATCATCACTCACTCAACCAAGATCCTTGAATCACTTCATGTTGATCATACACATGTTCTTGTAAAGGGTGAACTTGTAGCATCCGGAGACGGATCACTTGTTGAAGAGATCAATGCTAACGGCTTTGAGCGTTTTATCAAGGACTGATGAAGTAGAGGGAAACTATATGTTCGATGATATTAAGAAGTCAGTTGCTGATATCAATCAGTCAATGTATGACTTTAAAGATGAAGAAACAGATAAAGACTTTTACAGAGAAGAAGCCGGATTTACCAAAGAGATCGTAGAGAAGGTTTCTACGGAAAAGAACGATCCCGAGTGGATGAGAGAATTCCGTTTAAAATGTCTTGATATATACAACAATATGGAGATGCCTAACTGGGGTCCGGAAACAGATGATCTTGATATGGACCTTATTTCTTCATATGTAAAGTCAAAAACAGGAATGCAGGGTGACTGGAACGATGTTCCGGAAGATATCAAGAATACATTTGAAAAGCTTGGTATACCTCAGGCGGAGAGAGAATCCCTTGCAGGTGTTGGAGCTCAGTACGATTCAGAGCTTGTATACCACAATGTTAAAGACGAAGTTGCAGCCCAGGGCGTTGTTTATACAGATTTTGAAAGCGCTCTTCACGGCGAGTATGCAGATATGGTACGAGAGCACTTTATGAAGCTTGTACCTCCGACTGATCACAAATACGCAGCACTTCATGGCGCTGTATGGTCAGGTGGATCATTTGTATACGTACCAAAGGGAGTTAAGGTAGAGATCCCGCTTCAGTCTTACTTCCGTCTTAATGCAGCAGGTGCAGGACAGTTTGAACATACTCTTATCATTGTAGATGAGGGTGCAGACCTTCATTTCATAGAAGGATGCTCTGCTCCTAAGTACAATGTAGCCAATCTCCATGCAGGATGTGTTGAGCTTTTTGTTGGTAAGAACGCAAGGCTTCGTTATTCTACAATTGAGAACTGGTCCAAGAATATGTATAACCTCAACACCAAGCGTGCCCTTGTAGAAGAAGGCGGCGTAATGGAATGGGTTTCAGGTTCTTTTGGATCACATACTTCATACCTTTATCCTATGACAATCCTTCAGGGTGATCATTCCAAGATGGAATATACAGGTATCACTTTTGCAGGTAAGGGTCAGAACCTGGATACAGGTGCCAAAGTTGTTCATAACGGTAAGTATACATCATCCGTTATCAGCACTAAATCTATAAGTAAAGACGGCGGTATCGGAACTTACAGAAGTTCAGTAACTATCAATTCAGGAGCTAAGCATTCTAAGGCTGTTATCTCCTGTGATTCACTGATGCTTGATTCCAAGTCAAGATCAGATACAATCCCTGGAATTGATATTCGTACTAACGATGCAGACGTCGGACATGAAGCTAAGATCGGACGTATAAGTGATGATGCTGTATTTTATCTCATGAGCCGCGGTATCAAGGAAGAGGATGCAAGAGCCATGATCGTATCCGGTTTTGCAGATCCTGTTTCCAAGGAACTTCCTCTTGAATATGCAGTAGAGATGAACAATCTGATCAAGCTTGAAATGTCAGGCAATATGTAATGCCATAGCATTTACATTGTGCGAAACAGACGTGAGGTAACTTATGAATATAGATATGAGAGTTAATGAGCTTCCGGCAAGAACTTACCGGTGGCTTCAGCTTAATGGCGAAGATGTAAGTGAAAAAGATATCTCTTTTTCCGCATTCTCCTTAGAAGCAGTCAAGGTTCCTGAAGGAGTAAGTCTATTGGAAAATGTTGACGCAGATAAGGCAGAAAGCATATTTGCACCTTCTCATGAAGCTAACTTAAAAGCAGATGAAGGACTTGTTGGTCCAAATGGTGATACTGCTCCTAATCATGCCGGACAGATTGTAAGGACAGGTATGGGAACAGGCGTAGATTCTCTTTTAGAAAGTGCCGGAGTTAAGGCAACTGTTATTAAGATTGCAGAAGGCACTGTAGTATCAGAGCCTGTAATGTTCCATGACCACCTTTCTAAGGGTAAGAGCACTATAAGCCGTCAGGTTATTATAGTTCCTGATAACTCAGAGCTTACAGTTATCATGGATTATGATTCTGACGCCGATGCTGATGGAATCGAAGCAGTCAGCACTAAATTTTTTGTAGGAAAAGATGCTACTCTTCATCTTGTCAAAGTCCAGATGCTGGGCCAGAAGGTCAGACATTTTGATGACCTTGGCGGCGTAGTAATGGAAAAGGGCAAGTTTGATCTTGTAGAGATGGAAATGGGCGCTTCAAAATCTTATGTTGGAGCATACGTTAGCCTTCTTGGCGACGAGTCACAGTCTTTAAACAACACAGGTTTCCTTGGCACAGATGAGCAGTTCTATGACTTCAACTATGTTGCTGAGCAGCGTGGTAAGAAGACAGATTCAATGGCAACCTTCAGAGGTGTACTTGAAGAAAGAGCATCTAAGAACTGGAGAGGTTCACTGGATTTCCGTGAAGGTTCATCAGGAAGTGTTGGTGATGAGCAGGAAGATACACTTCTTCTTTCTCCTGATGTAATAAACAGATCTATGCCTCTTATCCTTTGTAAAGAGGAAAATGTTGATGGAAGACATGGCGCTACAATAGGCCAGCTTTCAGATGATATGCTTTTCTACATGGAAGCAAGAGGAATCGATAAGGAAACAGCTAAGAAGATCATGGTTCGTGCAAGACTTGATTCTGTAGCACGTATGATTCCGGATGAAGATCTTAAGAATAAGGTCGCTTTGTTCCTTGATCAGATCCTGTAAGAAATAATAAAAAACCAGACTATAGAACCAGGCATATAGCCCACTACCTTATGGTGGTGGGCAAAGTTATAAAAAAATTTAGGTTGGAGGCAGTATGAAGGCAGAAGATTTCAGAAAGGATTTCCCTATTTTTCAGGGGAATGATTACATATATTTTGATAATGCGGCAACATCACAAAGGCCGCAGGCGGTAATAGATGAAGTGGCTGATTTTTATAAAAGATCAAATGCCAACCCTCTTCGCGGACTCTATGACTGGAGCGTTGATGCTACAGACCGTTATGAACATGCCAGAGAAACAGTTGCAAAGTTCATAGGTGCAAAAAAGAGCTGTGAGATCGTATTTACCCGTAATACAACTGAATCCATGAACCTTCTTGCCTACAGCTATGGTCTTAAGAATGTTAACGAGGGCGATGAGATTGTTATCTCTGTAATGGAGCACCACTCTAATATCCTGCCATGGCAGATGGTATGCAGACAAAAGGGTGCTAAGCTTATCTGGCTTGAGCCTGACGATGAAGGCGTGATCACCAAAGAGGAATATGAGTCCAAGATCACAGATAGAGCCAAGATCGTTTCTATTGGTCACGTATCCAATGTTCTTGGCGTTACCAACCCTGTCAAAGAGATTGCTGCATATGCTCATGCAAAGGGTGCTGTTGTTATTACAGACGGAGCTCAGTCAGTTCCTCATATGAAGGTGGATGTTCAGGATCTTGGTGTTGATTTCCTGGCATTTTCCGGTCACAAGCTCATGGCTCCTATGGGAATCGGAGTTCTGTATGGAAGAGAAGAGCTCCTTGAAGCTATGGATCCTTTCCTTACAGGCGGTGAGATGATCGAGTATGTTACAAGAGATTCAGCTACCTGGGCAGAGCTTCCACACAAATTTGAAGCAGGTACAGTTAATGCTGCTGATGCAGTAGGACTTGAAGCTGCAATAAAATATATTGAAAAGGTTGGATTTGACTATATTGAGTCAAAAGAAAGACAACTTACACGTCTTCTTATGGACGGAATGAGCGAATTGTCGTATATTAAAGTATATGGTTCTAAAGATCCCGATAAGCATTGCGGAATCGTGACATTTACTATTGATGGTGTACATCCACACGACATATCTTCAGTTCTTAATGAGGACCGTGTATGCGTAAGAGCTGGACACCACTGTGCACAGCCGCTTATGCAGTACCTTGGAGTTGGCTCAACGGCAAGAGCAAGCCTCTATTTCTACAACACAGAGGAAGAGGTACACAGATTTTTAGAAGTTTTAAAAGGCGTTAGAAAGGTTATGGGTTATGGAGATTAAGCAGCTTTATCGCGAGATCGTTAATGAGCACAATTTAAATCCCGAGCATAGAGGAGTGATGGAGAATCCATCTTTGAAGCTTCGTGGAGTCAATCCTTCATGCGGAGATGATATCACTCTTCAGCTTAAGATAAACGATGAAGGCATCATTGAAGATGCTATGTTTGATGGCTGCGGATGCGCTATTTCACAGGCATCTGTAGATATGATGGCAGACCAGATAATTGGCAGGAACAAGGAAGAAGCTCTTAAGCTTGCCTCCACCTTCATGGGAATGATCCGTGGTGATGTTACTGATGAAAAAGAGATAGAGGAGCTTGACGAGGCTGCAGCCCTTCAGGATGTATCTCACATGCCGGCACGTGTTAAATGTGCTGTTCTTGGATGGAAGACCATGCAGGAGATCTTAGAGCATCCTGAGAAGAGTGAGAACTAAGTAATATTTCTTTTTCATAGTAAAGTTTTTGTTATCTTTTGAGAGTATCGATGTGACGTATGTGATGGGGATAACAGGGATTGACTGGCAACACCTGGCTCAGTTCCTGAGGGAGGTATATGAAAATGGATTTGAACATTATTGAGGATTATACACCGGAATCTATTACCAGTCTTTTATCTGATCTTGTGGATCAGGTTTTTGTTATCAACTCACATACAGGCAAATATAGAAGAGTCATAAGCCGCGGTTTTATGGATGAGTGTTTTCAGACAGAAGGTGAATATGAAGACCTTTTGGAAAAACTCTTTTTTCATATGAAAGACAGTGGTGAGAACGTTGTCGACTCTTATAAGGTCTTTTTGTCTTCTTATGGAACTTACAACGATAAGTATTCAAGGCGTTGTAAGATTTCATATCTGGGCAAGCAGCATATTATTCAGATGAATATTTATCCTATCAAGGATTCATCTATCTATATCTTTGTTCTTAATGAACTTGATTATGAAGATTCTGTCAGCGACATGATGTCTTCTACCAAGGTTCATACTATTCAGAATACATATCTTTTTTCCATGTATATTGACCTAATTAAAAATACGACCAGCAGCCTTAGTGTTACAGAGGTTTCAGATGAGAACATGCATTCGCATATTCTTTATACTGATTGGAGAATGATGATCGTTAACATGATCTGGCCTGCTGACAGAGAGAAGTTCCTTAGAAGAACTGATCCAGAGTATCTTAAAACTCATTATGAGCCTGGACATTCTTCTTCTTTTGATGTAAAGATGCAGAATCTTGAGGGTGTGTATATCTGGGTTAAGCTGATCTTCAGCCGTTCAGAGACTTATAGCGAGGGCGACTACCGCTTTGTATTCATGGTGCAGGATATCAATGAATCAATGGAGAGTATGTACTCACTTCTTAAAGAAGTTGAGGAAAAGGCTTCTATAGATACCCTTACAGGCGTTTATAACCATGGCCGCATTGAGACAGAGATAACTAATGCCATTGAGAAAGTCAGGAAAAATTCTGAAGAAGCTTCTATTATCATTCTTGATATTGACTACTTCAAGGAAGTTAATGATAAGTATGGCCATTCAGTTGGAGATATGACCCTTAAGTGTTTCAGTCAGATAGTTAAGGATTACCTGTCAGGTCTTGGCTGTAAGCTCGGAAGATGGGGCGGCGAAGAATTTGTGGCTGTATGCCAGGGCTACTCTGTTAATGAGGTGCAGAATCTTTCCACAAAGCTTCTTACTATAATCAGTACCCAGCATTTTGAAAAAGTTGGTAGCATAACTGCCAGCATTGGAATAACTGCGCTGTATCCCCAGGATGATATCACAAGCGCCTTTGAAAGAATGGATAAGGCCTTGTACCAGGCTAAGTCTGACGGACGTAACTGTGTAAGGGTTAATGAGCGGTCTTTGTTGTAATGATGCACAATTTCAAAGATCAAACCCTTGGATTTTGCGGCATTTTTCACATTTTGAAAATTTTTTGAAAAAAACACTTGCAAAGGTTATAAGGTTGTAGTAAAGTATCTTTTGTCGCAAGGAACTGCGGCAAACAAAATAAAAGAAATGCGCTGCTAGCTCAGTTGGTAGAGCACCTGACTCTTAATCAGGTTGTCCAGGGTTCGAGACCCTGGCAGCGCACGCCGAGTACTGTTTCATGAGTATATCTCGTGGGGCGGTACTTTTTTCGTATGTGGTATTTTGGAGTCGGCTTTATTTTTTGACATAATAAGATGTGATACAATTAGTTGCCGATGGAAGTGTTTTGTGGTAGATATTATTTTTACTATAATAATATTTGAAGATAAGACGACAGGATAGTAAGAGGAAGATATTTTGATTTTCGATACACACGCACATTATGATGATCACCAGTTTGATGATGACAGGTTTAGTCTTATTGAGAGCATGGCAGATGGAGGCATAGGAGCCATCGTTAATAACGCTGCTGACCTTGAATCCGTAACATCATCGCTTGAACTTGCACATAAATATGATTTTATCTACGCGGCTGTAGGTGTTCACCCGGAGAATGCCGATGAACTAGATGATGAGAAGCTAGAGTGGTTAAGAGATATGTCTCATGACCCCAAGGCGGTTGCTATTGGCGAAATAGGCCTTGATTATCATTATCCGGATAATCCTGACAAGGAAACACAGATAAAGTGGTTTAAAAGACAGCTAGAACTTGCTATAGAGGAAGGCCTTCCGGTTGTTGTCCATTCAAGGGATGCGGCAGCAGATACAATGGAGATAATGAAGGAAGCTTCAGGAAGGGGCGTTGTCGCTGATATTCATTGCTACTCCTACAGCCCTGAACAGGCGCTTGAATATGTGAAACTTGGATTTTATATAGGCGTTGGCGGAGTAGTTACTTTTAAAAACGGCAGGAAGCTTAAAGAGACCGTTGAGAAGATTCCACTGGACAGGATCCTTCTGGAAACAGACTGCCCTTATATGGCCCCTGAGCCCTTCAGAGGTCAGCGTAATTCTTCTTTATACCTTCCCTACGTTGTGAAGGAGATAGCGAGGATCAAAGGCGTTTCCGAGCAGGAAGTAATAGATGTAACGACAGCTAATGCAAAAAGGTTTTATAGAATAGAAGTTTGAGTCAAATGCTGATTCTGATGCTTTAAAGCTAAGATGATGCGGAAAGATGAGGATATATGGCATATCTTGGAAATCCGGCAAGGACCAAAGAAGTTATAAATAAATACCACCTTAATGCCCAGAAGAAGTTTGGTCAGAACTTTCTTATAGACGATGGAGTACTCGAAGATATAGTTTCATCTGCAGGCATCACCAAGGATGATACAGTTCTTGAGATCGGTCCTGGTATTGGAACCCTTACCCAGTATCTTGCAGAGGCTGCAGGCCAGGTAATAGCCGTTGAGATTGACGATAAGCTCCTTCCTGTTTTGGAGGATACACTCTCAGAATACGATAACACTCAGGTCCTTAATTCAGACATCCTTGAAGTGGATATCAAGGCACTTTCTGAGGAAAAGAACAATGGGAAGCCTTTTAAAGTTGTAGCTAACCTTCCTTACTACATTACAACTCCCATTATCATGAAGCTTCTTGAAGAGGGAAGCCCTGTAGAGTCAATAACAGTAATGGTTCAGAAGGAAGTTGCTGACAGAATGCAGGAAAAAGAAGGCTCAAAAGAGTACGGAGCTTTATCTATAGCTGTTCAGTACTATGCTGATCCTGAAGTTGTATGCGTGGTTCCGCCATCATCCTTCATTCCTCAGCCCGGTGTTGACTCAGCAGTTATCAAGATGACACGCTATGAGCAGATGCCTGTAGTCGTAGAAGACGAGAAGTTCTTCTTCCAGGTGGTTAAGGCAGCTTTTTCCCAGCGCCGCAAAACTCTTGTTAACGGCCTTTCTAATAATAAAGAGCTTGGTATATCCAAAGATATGGCAGGCGATGCTCTGGAGAAGATAGGACGTACAAGAACCGAAAGAGGAGAAAAGCTCTCTCTTAAGGAATTCGCTCAGCTGTCTGATAATCTCTATGGATTTACCAGAAAAGATTGATGTTTTTTGTTTTTCTGAAATAAAACTTAAATAATCATATGACATTTTCGCAATAAAATATTCGCAAAAACGTTGTACCATAGCCAAGAAAAGCCCGAAAATACTGCTATTTTCGGGCTTTTGTCTTTTGACAGACAGATAGACCTATGTTAAAATTTTAAATGGGAAAATCCTTAAAAAGAGGGCTATGACTTTGGATAAGTATGAATATAGAGTTCGGGCAGAGGAGATAAAAGTCCTGATTTCTTCAGGCAAATACGGGGAAGCTGTTAAGATTGCAGATACTATCGACTGGAGACGTGTTAAGAGCACAACAATGCTCTGCACTATCAGCGATCTATATAAGGTTAACCGTCGTTTTGAAGAAAGTAAAGAGATCCTTCTGCTCGCATATGAGCGTTACCCCAGCAGTAGAGCAATTGTATATTCACTTTGTGAACTCTCCATTAAAATGGGAGAGTTTGTTCAGGCTGTGGAATATTATAAAGAATTCGTCCGCATCGCACCGCGTGATACAGGACGTTATATCCTTCAGTACAGACTTTATGAAGCTCAGGATGTAAGTCTTGAGGAGCGTATAGCAGTACTTGAGGAGTTCAAGAAGCACGATTACAGAGAGAAATGGGCATATGAGCTTGCTTATCTGTATCATCGCGTAGGCCTGACAACTGAGTGTATAGAGGAAGTCGATGAGATGTTCCTCTGGTTCGGCGTGGGCAAATTTGTTATGAAGGCCTTGGAACTCAAGGCACTTCATGAGCCGCTGTCTCAGGAGCAGCAGGCCAGATATCAGGCATATAAAAACGGGCTTGACGGCAGTATTGACCGTGAAGCTATTTTGAAAAAAGATGAAGATCCTATAGGCAATGAAATATCCGATACCAAGCAGCCAACCAAGCCTTTCTATAATTCACCGGAAGAAAGAAATGCTGTAGAACAGGCTGCTTTAAATGCGGGAATGCCAACCCGGCAGGAAATGCAGGCATATTATTCATCTCCTGTTGATGCAAGGAATCCTTCCATGGCAGAAATGTATCCTGGGTATTTTGATCAGGCAAACCTTCAGAATACAGATCCTTCATATAATGGTCAGGTGAATCTTCAGAACACAAATCCCGGCTATTATAGTCAGCAGGGTCTCCAGAATACAAATCCGTCCTTTTATGGACAGGTAGACCTGCAGAATACAGATCCAGGCTACTATGGCCGGCCTGATCTTCAGAATACCAATCCTGGTTATTACAGCCAGCAGGATCTCCAGAACACAAACCCTGGCTATTATGATCAGCAGGATCTTCAGAATACTAACCCTACTTATGCAGGGCAGTATACAGGTACCGCGCAGTCAGGGAACCAGATGGCAGCTTACAGGAGAGCTCCTCATATGACAGAGCCTACTCCTGTTAATACAGGAAGAAAGACAGAACCTTCAGTTCCTACGACACCGCCAAAGCCTGTAGGCTATGATACAGTTAATCTTCAGAAAGCCATTGCTGAGAGCATGGAACAGATAATGGCTGAAGAAGAAAAAGATAAGCAGGGCAAAGGTACTACAGAAGTATTCTTCGAAGATGCAACCAAGGAATTTGCAACTCCTGATACTGCAGCATGGACCAGAACAGATGCTCCGATCGATCAGAAAGAAGAACCCGGAGTTACTATAAGACCTACAAGAAAGGTCGCTACCAGCCATTATGATGACATCTTAAAGCAGGATTATGATGGTCAGATTAGTATGGTAGTACCTGAAACGGATACAGTAGAAGATCAGATCACAGGTCAGATCAGTATTGACGATATCATGAACCGCATCAAGGAGCAGCAGCAGAAGCGTCAGGAAGAGGAAGTTGCCAAGCGTGTTCAGGATAAGATCAGCACAGTTATCAGCCAGTATGATGAGGACGTTAAGTACGATCTCCAGAAGGAAATGGAGAAAGAAGTTAAGCGTGAAATCATGGGAGGTAATCGTCCAAAGCCTGAAAGAAATGCAGGAAGAGCCCTCCTTAGTCATGCAGGCAACGTTGTAAGACCTTCTACAGAGCCTTTTGTCAAGGCAGGTGCTGAAGGCATCAGAAGAGCTACAGAAGAGATGATCATGGACGAAGATGACGTCATGGATCTTGATAAGCTCGTCGATGATGTTCCGGATGCAGATTCTGAGGATAAAATGGAAGCAGATAAGGCTGAAGAAATTTCAGTAGAAGATAAAGACACAGAAGCTTCCGATGAAAATAAAGAGCTTACAGAAAAAGATTCTGATGAGTCAGGATCAAAGGATGAACCCAAAGATTCAGAAGAACAGGATTCTAAGGTGGAATCTGAGGAATCAGATGATCATGAGGATAAGGATTCTATAGAGGACTCTGAAGAATCACAGGATCTTGAGGCAAAAGATTCAGAAGAGAAATCTGAAAATCCTGAAGACAAGAAAAAAGAAACCGAAGAATCTGAAGCTCCTGAAGAAAAGGATACAAAAGAAGATATAAAGGATTCAGATGACATCGAATCTGAAGAGTCAAAAGACCAGACTAAAGAAGACGAAGATGATTCTAATGCCTTTAACAACGATATAAAAGAATTCGTAGTATCAAAGGATTCAGATGAGACTTCAGAAGAGAACTTAGATGATACTTCAAATGAGACATCCAGCGAAGAAGCTGTAGATGATTCTTCTGAAGATACTGACGAGCTTGATGCTGAGTTAGAAGAAACAGATGAAACAGAAGATACAGGCTCAGAAGCTAAACCTCCAGTAAGAGCTGGTAAGAGAAGGATCACAGTAGTAGAAAAAGATGAGTCTGAAGCCCTCGAAGTTCCGGAATACACTGAAGAAGTAGTTGAAATGAGCCTGGGAGATTCTTTTAACTACGAGGAATCAGATGATGAGGAAAAAGCTGATGATCCTGCTTCTGGAAATGAAATCTCAGAAACTGAAGATGTAGATGAAGATACTGTAGAAACAACCAAAGCAGATTCAGCAGAAGAGATAGAAAACGAAGAAACATCGAAAGAGGACACAGCTAGAGAAGAAGAGACAGCAAAAGAAAAATCAGATACAAAAGAAACAGAACCAGTAGACAATGCACAGGAAACCGGCTTTTCCGAAGGGGAAGCGGAGACAGAGTCGGAGGCGAAGGAATTGGATACAAGGGTACGCGTTATGACGCCGGAGGAGAAAGATCTTTTCGGACCCTATATTCACCATCGTAAGTCCAGAAAGCAGATCATCCGGGCAATTGATTCACTTAATATGTCACCTTCAACTAATAACGCCATAGTTACAGGTGAAGAAGGTACAGGAACCATCAACCTTGCAAAAGGTTTGATCAAGTCTGTTCAGGCCAACGGTTCCGGATTCTCCGGAAAGGTTGCCAAGATTACTGCGCAGGCTCTTAACAGAAAGAGCGTAAGCGGTGTAATAGAGAAGCTTGATTCAGGTGCACTTATTATCCAGCGTGCAGCTGATATGAAATCTGATACTGTTGAATCTTTGTACAAAGCACTTACAGCAGACAAGCATGGCATTATCATTGTCATGGAAGACAACCATAAGGATATGGATCGTCTCTTAAAGCGTCATCCTGAGCTTTCAGACTGCTTCAACGTAAGAGTTGATGTAGAAGCGCTTGATAATGAGTCACTTGTAGCATATGCCAAGCAGTATGCCCTTGAGCGCGAATACAAGATCGACAACTTTGGTATGCTCTCTCTTCATTCAAGGATTGAGGAGATGCAGACTATCGATCATGATGTAACGATCTCTGAAGTACGCGATATTGTTGATGAAGCAATTCGCAGTGCCGAAAAAAAGACCATAAGTCATTTCTTTGACGTTGTACTTAATAAGCGCTATGATGAAGAAGATATGATTATTCTGACAGAGAAAGATTTCGAAAGAGTGGATCATAAATAACTTAATATTAAAGGCGGGAAGTTTTGTATGGGAAATAAGGTATTTATCTCTGAAGCTGATGAGTATCTGTTTGGAAACGGAACTCATTATGAAATCTACGAAAAACTTGGCGCCCATCCCTCAGAGGAAAACGGTAAAAAGGGTATGTTTTTTGCCGTATGGGCTCCAAACGCAGCAAGTGTTCATGTTATAGGTTCCTTTAACGGCTGGAATGAAGACGTCCACAAAATGGAAAGACTTAAATCCGGCATTTGGCAGTTATTTATTCCCGGAGTAGGTGTTGGTGAGTTATACAAATATATGATCACTACTCCAAGCGGGGAGAAGCTTTACAAAGCAGACCCCTACGCTAATTTTTCTGAACTTCGTCCTGGAACAGCTTCAAGGACAACAGACCTTTCCGCATTTAATTGGTCTGATGACAAATGGACTTCTGAAATCTCTAAAAAAGATCTCAACAAGTGTCCTATCGCAATCTATGAATGTCACATTGGTTCATGGATGAAACATCCTGACGGAACTGAAGATGGCTTCTATACCTATCGTCAGTTCGCAGACCGAATAGTTGAATACCTCAAGGAGATGAACTACAACTATATCGAACTTATGGGTATAGCTGAGCATCCCTTCGATGGTTCATGGGGCTATCAGGTAACGGGCTATTATGCTCCAACAGCCAGATATGGCGAGCCTGTAGACTTCATGTATCTTGTTAACCTTCTCCACGAAAACAACATAGGCGTTATTCTTGACTGGGTACCAGCGCACTTCTGCCCTGATGCTCACGGCCTTGCTCGCTTTGACGGCCAGTGCATCTACGAAGATCCGGACCCACGTAAGGGTGAACATCCTGACTGGGGTACCAAGATCTTTAATCTGGAAAAAAATGAAGTCAAGAACTTCCTTATCGCTAATGCCCTTTACTGGATCCGTAAGTTCCATATCGACGGAATAAGAGTAGATGCAGTTGCATCAATGCTCTACCTTGACTATGGCAAAAAAGACGGACAGTGGGTACCTAACCAGTATGGCGGCAATCAAAACCTTGCAGCCATAGAATTTTTCAAGCACTTAAACAGCGTGATCCATGGCACATACCCTGGATTTATGACTGTTGCAGAAGAGTCTACAGCATGGCCTAAGATCACAGGTAAGCTTGACGATGACGGCCTTGGATTTTCATTTAAATGGAACATGGGCTGGATGCACGATTTCTGCGAATACATGAAGCTTGACCCATACTTCCGTAAGGGCGCTCATAACATGATGACCTTTGCCATGAGCTACAACGAGGCTGAGAACTATATCCTTCCTCTGTCCCATGACGAAGTTGTTCACCTTAAGTGCTCCATGCTTGAGAAGATGCCGGGCTATGAAACAGACAAGTTCGCAAATCTTAGAGCTGGCTATACATTTATGTTCGGTCACTCTGGCAAAAAACTCCTCTTCATGGGTCAGGAATTTGGCCAAAAGCGTGAGTGGAGTGAAAAGAGGGAGCTTGACTGGGGACTTCTTGCAGAACCTCTTCACAGAGGAATGAAAGATTATGTAGCAGAGCTTTTAAAGATATATAATAAGTATCCTGCTCTTTATGAGATAGATAATAACTGGGGCGGATTTGAATGGATCAATGCAGATGATTCAGACAGAAGTACTTATAGTTTTGTTCGTAAAGCTTCTAACGGAAGAGATAATCTTTTGTTTGTAATAAATTTTACTCCTATGGAATGGAAGGGATTCAAGGTAGGTGTTCCTTATTCAGGAACCTATACTCACATTCTTGACAGCGCTGATCCAAGATTTGGCGGCATGGGTACGGGAATCCCTGAGAAGATCAAGGCAGAAGCTGGTCTTTGCGATTACAAAGACTACTCTATATCTTTTGATCTTCCTCCATATGCAGCTGAAGTATTCCTTTTCCAGGATCCTTCCAAGAAGGATACAATGGTAAGGTCTGAGCGTGCTCCAAGAACTCTTCGCAGCGCATCCCATTCAGAGGATAGTGATGGCAAGGAGACAGACAAAAGTAAGGCCGTAAAAAAGAAAGAAACTGCTAAAAAAGAAACCACCAAAAAAGAAGCTGCCAAAAAAGAAACTACTAAAAAAGAAAGTAGCAAAAAAGAGACAGCTAAAAAGGAGACTACAAAGAAGAAAACTGCTAAGTCTTCCACTAAGAAATCTGAGGATATTAAGTGATTTGGGTTATCTTATATAATCACTAAATCAAACTAGAAATGCAAATACGGTTAAGAATCTGATATAATGTGCCGAAATAAAGTGTGACTGCAAAGGATATGCAGCCGCACTTTATTTTTTTCTCCAAGCCATAACAGGACGTGCCGGCAAGAGAAAGCATTTTGAGGTTTTATATGACTAACGTATCGGCGCTGGGGCAGTTTATGGCATCCCCTGAAGATAGTATATCTGAAAGAATCAGTTCATTCGTAGGTAGCGGTTCAGCTCCTAAAGCTTTTGGAATGACAGGACCTGTTAATCTTGGCATGAGCGCAGATGTTGATCTTAATTCCAAAAGACATGAAACAGATGGCTATTCCCAGAAAACAAGTGCACTTGCAAAAAGCCTTGAACAAAACAGTCTTGATTTTGAGAGTGTCCATAATTTTGATGTTGTAATGTCACACACAATGTCTCAGGAAGACTATGCCAAAGCCAAAGAAGACGGCTTTGATATGAGAGACCTTGACCCATCAGAAGCTGTGACAATACTTGATAAAGTCAAAACAGTATTGGCCCAGTCCGGGCAGATAATAGATGGGTTTAACGATGACCTTAACGCAGAAACCCTTAAGAACATTACTGGAAATGAAGTCATGGCAGGTGAGATCCTGGATGCTTTCCGTCAAAATGATATCCCGATGACCCAAGAAAATATCGATGATATATTAAAGGCCGTTGAAAAAGGGTCTTCACTTAATGCGCCCAAGGATACGGCAGTAAACTTCCTTGTAGAAAATAAGCTTGAGCCATCCATAGATAACTTCTACCTTGCAGATCATGCAACTAATGGACGAAGAAGCGGCCAGGGCTCTTACTACATGGAGGGCGGATATCTTAACAAGATAGGAGGAGATTCTTCCTACGACGATATTGCTTCTTCAATAACTGAAGTAATTCAGGAAGCAGGCTTTGAAGCAGATGATGAGAAGATGCAGGATACAGCAAGACAGCTTTTAAAAGACGGCCTTGCTCTTACTCCTGACAATCTCCAAAGAAAAATAGAGATAGACAGCATTTCATTTCCTCTTACCAAGGAGGAGATAATTGACAGTGCTACAGCAGCAATAGCTGATGGCAGGAAGGCAACCCAGGGTAATCTATCAGATCATGAGAGTCTTGTACAAAAAGCTGTAAGTCTTAAGAAGTCTCTTTTCCTTGAAGAGACAAGATTTGAGATGAGCGCAGAAGTTAATCTTCGCCTTCTAAGAAGCGGCATCCAGATAGATACATCCTATGTTGAAAAGGCAGTTGAGGATCTGAAGGCTGCAAATGAACAGATTGCTAAGGTCCTTTTCCCAGATAGAAGTAACAGCCTGGAGCTTTATGATCTATATAAAAAGACTAATGATGAAGTTCAGGAGATAAAAGAGTCTCCTGCAGCAGTAGTAGGCGCCCTTACCAAGGAATTCAAAGTGGCAACACTTGAAGATATCTTCGAAAAGGGAACAGTTCTTCGCTCGTCTTATGAAAAGGCCCAGATGACTTATGAAGCAGTTGGAACGCAGGTACGTAGCGATCTTGGAGACAGCATCAAGAAGGCATTCAGAAATGTGGATGAAGTGCTTAAGGGCATAGACCTTGAACTTACAGATGATAACAGACGTGCAGTAAGGATCCTGTCCTACAACCACGCAGAAGTTACAAGTAAGAGTGTAGAAGTTGTGAGAGCCTGGGATAATAAGCTCGTATCAACCATTGATAAATTAAAACCATCAGCAGTTCTTGACATGATAAGAGAAGGCAGAAATCCTCTCGCCATGACCCTTGATGAACTTGGCGGTTACCTGGATGATAAGGACAAGAACCCTGATAAGCAGAGCGATAAGTATTCAAGATTCCTTTATAAGCTTGAAAAGAGCGGTCAGATAACTGATAAGGAAAAAGAGTCTTACATAGGTATTTACAGACTTTTTGAAAATCTCAAAAATACAGATCACGCGGCTATAGGAATGGTCCTTGAGACTGGTTCAGAGATGACCATAGGAAACCTTCTTACAGCAAACAGGTCTTTGGAAAAAACAAAACGCGGAATTGATTTTAAGGTTGATGATAATTTTGGAGGACTTAAAGCTGGCGAAAGAAAGAATATAGCAATTGACGTTCAGATAGAAACAGCCTTCAGATATTATTCTTCAAAGGCAGATAAAGCTTACGAAAAAATAAGTCCTGAGAAAATGCTTGCATTTGAAAATGCAGGTAATGTTATTGAGAATACCCTTCTTCCAGCATTTGCAGATGCAATGGAGCGTCCACTAGACGAAGAAGAAAAACGCCTTGAAAAAGAAACCGATCAAAGAGAACTTGAAGATATCAGGAAGACACTTTCTGACGGACTATCTAAGGACAGCGCAGCAGAACTTGAAAAGGCAGATATCCCTGTTACTGTAAGAAATCTTGAAGCTATGGAAGAGATAATAGCTTCAAGAAAGAGAAAGTGCCTTGATAAGATATGGGATCAGCTTAGAGCAAGAATAAAAGCTCCTGATGACAAGTCTTCTGAAGGTATAGAAGGGTCAGAAAGTGATGATCTGAGCGAAGCTTTAGACAGCCTTAAGGACCTTGAAAATTACAAAAATACAATCGATAATCTCGCCAGAAACCTTGAAACGGCCATGAATACAGCCGATACATATATTGACATAAAAGCTATTAAGCTACTTCATAAAGAGCTATCGGTTGCAAGCACTCTTTCTGATAAAGGAAGCTACGAGATCCCGATAGATACAGGCGAAGGAGAAGTATCACTCCATATATCCTTCAAAAAAGGAGATGGAGTATCTTCAAAGGTTCAGGCAAGTATTGAAACGCTAAGCTATGGAACAGTAAAGGCAGATTTATCTCTTTTGCCAGATGAAAGGGTTCATGATGCGGCTAAGGTAAGCGGAATGCTTACAACGTCGGCTAGAGGAAGATCCGATGTAAAGCGCTTTATGGAAAATATCAAGTACATAATGACAGGAGATGTCTCATCCAAAGACCTGTCCATCATGTACGAAGTTACAAGACAGACAAGTAATGACACTAATGCAGCAGTGAGCAGGGAAGCAGATACAGCTGATGAAAGTCTTATTAAGACAGCGGAACTATTTATAAAGGCAGTTACAGATTCAATATCCATGATGGAAGAATCATAAACTGCACCTAAAGACACGGAGAAGTACCATGAAGATCAACTATAACGTATCTGCGCTAGTAGCAAACAATGCACTCAAAACAACAGACAACAAGTTAACAGAGTCACTTGAAAGATTATCGAGCGGCTTAAAGATCGCCAATGCCAAGGACAATCCATCAGGACTTGCAATGGCCAGGAGAATGAACTCACAGATCAAGAGCCTTGATACTGCGGATGATTCTAATGCAGATGGCATCTCGATTGTAGAGACTGCAGACGGAGTTCTTGCAGAGATGCAGGATATGCTCCAGAGAATGAGCGAGCTTGCTGTTAAAGCATCAAACCAGACTAATACTGACGATGACAGGAGGATCATAGACGAAGAAATTCAGCAGCTTAAAAATGAGATCCAGAGAGTATGCGATACAACTGAATTTAACGGACAAAAGCTTCTTAATGGATCCTTTGACCTTAAAGGGTATGCAACAATTCTTGAGCCTGGTACAGGCAAATATACAACAGATCCGTATATTTCAGTTAGTACATATTCAGACGAAATACCTGCAGGAATGGCCAAGATAACTGGATTTACTTGTAATTTTGAAGAAGATCCGGAAACAGGAACTAAAAAGATCATTCCAACAATCGAAGATGGAGAGATGGTGTCACCTAAAGGAACGCTTACAGATTCCAAGGGTAATGTATATGACAACATCTCTGTTGATGGAGACATAATAAAGTTCTCTAACAGTAAGGGTCAGGAGATTCAGATTAAAGTTGACGAGACAATTCCTGAAAATACACCATCAACGATTCAGCTTGAGATCACAGCTACAGGTGGAATGGCAGTTCAGATCGGTGCTAATGAAGGACAGTACCTTGATATCAGAATACCGACAATGTCCCTTTCAAACATTGGCATTTACAACGTTAATACTAAAACTTTGGATGATGCATATGCAGCTATAGATCAGGTCAAAAAAGGCCTTGCATATATTTCAGCTTCAAGAAGTAGACTCGGCGCATACCAGAACAGACTTGAGCATACCAACAAGTCACTGGATGTAACTATTGAAAATATGACAGCAGCATATTCCAGGATCATGGACGTAGATATGGCAGAAGAGATGACCGTATATTCAACTCACACAGTGCTTGATCAGGCAGGTATATCTATGCTGGCTCAGGCTAACGAAAGACCAAGCGAAGTGCTGCAGCTCCTTCAATGATCAAGGAACTAAAGAGCTAAGCTTTTGAGAAAAAAGATAAAGGGCCAGGTCTATATTAGCCCAAAGCCTGATTAACTGGATATATGGAGCATTCCTGTAATTCAGAAATAACGCCAATTGAATAAAAAGAAACCTCAA
>CAMVNV010000031.1 GCA_947168935.1 uncultured Butyrivibrio sp.
CCTTACAGACACAAGGCAGGTTAAAAAGTATGGCAGACAGTTCTCTGTAAAGGCCGACAAAGCTTTCCTTGATACGCTTCGCGATGCCTTTGGTGAGGAAAACATCAAAGTTCAGTAAAATTTTCGTTGCAGAAAAAAAGTGTTTGCGCTAGTATAATAAAGTTAGAAACGTTAATAATGTAACGAGAGGAATTAATTATGGCAAAGCAGATCAAGACTATCGGCGTACTTACAAGTGGTGGCGATGCACCTGGAATGAATGCTGCGATCCGTGCAGTTGTTCGTAAGTCCCTTGCAAACGGTCTTAAGGTTAAGGGTATCAAGAAGGGATATCAGGGTCTTCTTAATGAGGAGATCATCGACATGGACAGAAGGAGCGTTGCAGATATCATTCAGCGTGGTGGTACAATCCTTGGAACAGCACGTTGCATGGAGTTCACAACACCTGAAGGTCAGGCTAAGGGCGCTGAGATATGCCGTAAGTATGGAATAGATGGAATGGTAGTTATCGGTGGAGACGGTTCTTACCGCGGAGCTCAGAAGCTTTCAGCTCAGGGCATCAACACAGTAGGAATTCCCGGAACTATCGACCTGGATATCACATGTACAGATTACACAATCGGTTTCGATACATCCATCAACACAGCTATGGAAGCTATCGACAAGATCCGTGATACATCATCATCTCATGAGCGAGTAAGTATCGTAGAGGTTATGGGACGTCACGCAGGATATATCGCTCTTTGGTGCGCAATCGCTAACGGTGCTGATGACATCCTTCTTCCTGAGAAGTATGACTACAACGAGCAGCGCATTATCGATAACATCATCGATAACCGTAAGAAGGGTAAGACACATCACATCATCATCAATGCTGAGGGTATCGGACATTCAACATCTATGGCTCGTCGTATCGAGGCAGCTACAGGTATTGAGACAAGAGCTACAATCCTTGGTTACATGCAGCGTGGTGGTTCACCAACATGTAAAGACCGTGTATACGCTTCTATGATGGGTGCATATGCAGCTGATATCATGACACAGGGCAAGACCAACAGAGTAGTAGGATATCGTGATGGTAAGTTCCAGGATTTCGATATCGAAGAAGCTCTCAACATGGAGAAGTCAATCGACGAGTACATGTATCAGATCGCAAGAATTCTCTAATTTATATCGTTAATATCAGGACACCGGAGAGATCCGGTGTCTTTTACTAAGAGAAGAATAATTGTTTTTTAATGGAGTTATATGATCACAAGTGCATCTAATGAGAAAGTAAAAAAGATTGCGGCATATAATGCTAAGAATAAACTTCGCAAAGAGGATAAGGTCTTTATTGTTGAAGGAATCAGAATGCAGGTAGAGATACCATCTGAGCTTATCTTAGAGACCTATGTGTCTGAATCTTTTTTGTCAAAGGCATCTGAAAAGGATAGAGAATATCTGGATAGCCTTCCTCTTGGATACGAGGAAGTTTCGGATCAGGTGTTTAAGAAAATGTCAGACACCAAGGCGCCCCAGGGAATACTATCTCTTGTAAGACAGCTTGAGTATAAAGATGAAGATCTTTTTGCTCCAGCTAAAAACAGAGACGGATCAAGTACAGGGCAGGCTCCTATGATCCTGATCCTTGAAGGAATCCAGGATCCTGGTAATCTGGGCACGATCTTCAGAAGCGCTGAAGGAGCCGGTGTTACTGGTATATATATGAGCAGCGATTGCGCAGATGTATATAACTCCAAAGTAGTAAGATCCACGATGGGCGCGATTTTCCGTCAGCCTTTCAGATATACCGACGATCTTATAGGAACAATAAAGATGTTAAAAGATAAAGGTATCGTAAGTTATGCAGCTCATCTTAAAGGAAAGTGCAGCTACGATGAACTTGATTTTATCAAAGGTACTGCTTTTCTTATTGGAAATGAAGGCAATGGCCTTAGTAAAGAGATAGCTGATGCTGCAGATGAGTATCTTCTCATACCTATGTTGGGACAGGTTGAGTCCATGAATGCAGCAACATCCGCAGCACTACTTACATTTGAAGCAGCAAGACAAAGACGCATGAAATAACGTTTTAAGGAGGGCACTATGGTTATAGGTTTTATCGGACTTGGAAACATGGCTAAGGCCATGATCGGCGGCATTTTGAAAAAGGATATCGTATCCCCTGAAGATATAATAGGCTCCGCTGCAACTAAGAAGACCTGTGAGAAGGTCAGCGAGAAGTTTGGAATTCAGACAAGGGATTCTAATCGCAAGATAGCTCAGGAAGCTGACGTTATCATTCTAGCTGTTAAGCCTCAGTATTTCACTCAGGTTATCGCTGAGATCATGGATGATGTAGATGAGAACAAGCTGGTTATCTCAATAGCAGCTGGTAAGACCTTGAAATGGAGCGAGGGAGCTTTTGAAAAGAAAGTTAAGCTCATCCGTGTAATGCCCAATACACCTGCCCTTGTAGGCGAAGGTTGTACAGCAGTGTGTCGTAACGAACTTGTATCTGATGAAGAGCTTGCATTTGCAATGTCTATCTTTGAAAGCTTTGGACAGGCAAGCGTAGTTAATGAAAACCTTATGGACGTTGTTGGCGGTGTAAGCGGATCAAGCCCTGCCTATGCTTTCATGTTCATAGAGGCTATGGCCGATGCGGCTGTTGAAGGCGGAATGCCAAGAAAACAGGCTTATCAGTTTGCTGCCCAGTCCCTTCTTGGAAGTGCCAAGATGGTCCTTGAGACAGGCAAGCATCCGGGAGAACTTAAAGATATGGTATGTTCACCTGGAGGTACAACTATAGCTGCTGTAAGAGTCCTTGAAGAAAAGGGATTCAGAGGAGCTGTGATCGATGCAATTAAGGCTTGCATAGATAAAACCAAACAGCTGTAAGTTTTATCAAAATAAAAAAGATTATACACGCCGATGAGAGAGAATCTTATCGGCGTGTTGTTTTTTGTACTGATTAAATCTGTCTTAATAATTCTAATAAATAGAAAAAAATAAGCTCTAATTTCTTTAAGTCTGGTTTAAGAAAAGAGGTCTCAAAAGGCTTGAAAATACAGCAAAAATCAGGCTAAAGGCAGGCGCAGACTGGGCTGAAATTTGACAAAGATAAACCTAAATGTTAAGATGTTGCTTGTGGATTTTTAAAAGAAAATTAACAAAAAATCCATAAGAGGGACAAAGCTTATGAAAAAGAATAGAGCGAGTGTTCTTCTCACGAGCCTTCTGCTGTCAGCTTTAATGCTTACACCAGATCTTGGTATAACAGCACAGGCCGGTGGGGTTGGTGTAGCTTCTGTGATTGGTGATTCTGATGAAACAGAAAAGGGTGAACTTGAAAAAGCACAGGAATCAGCACAAGCTATTTCAGAGAACGCAGAGAAGACAGGTGATGGAGGTACATCATATGTCGCAGGGTACAGCTCAGATCTGGTCATGGCCAATGTCAGCAAGACACTGAATGTCAGAACCGAACCGAGCGAGAGTGCGGAGAAAGCCGGAGTACTTTATAAAGACTGTGGTGGACGCATTCTGGATCAGAAGGACGGATGGACTAAAATTCAATCAGGTGATCTGGTAGGATGGGCAGATGATAAATATCTTCTTTTTGGAGATGAAGCTGTAAAGCTTGCTTCAGAAGTAGGAAGTGAGATCATCACAGTTAATACCAATGCTCTTTATGTAAGAAGCGAGGCAACAACTTCTTCAGATTCACTTGGTGTCATTACAAAGGGCGATCAGCTCGACATAATCGAAGATCTTGGAAATGGCTGGATCAGCGTTGAATACGACGATAAGGAAGGCTATGTTCAGGGCAAATTCGTAGTTACAGATTTCAGACTCGACGTCGGCGAAACAGTCGCTGCCATCGAGCTTCGTGAAGAGGAAGCCAGGAAGGCTGAGATGACTCGTCAGCGTGAAGCCGTTCAGGCAGATGGCGACGAAGTTAAGCTCCTTGCAGCACTTATCCAGTGCGAAGCAGGCAACCAGCCATACGAAGGCAAAGTCGGCGTAGGCGCAGTTGTTATGAACCGCGTTAAGAGTGCCGCTTATCCTAACACTATATACGATGTAATCTACGCTTCAGGTCAGTTTACACCTGCCTTAAATGGTAAGGTTGCTGAGGTCTACAATAGTGGCAAGATTAGTGAAAGCTGCATGCAGGCAGCTCAGGCAGCCATTAACGGAGAGACTACAGTAGGCGGTGCAACTCACTTTAAGAGAGTAGGTCATCACGATGGTGGATACGTAATTCAGGATCACGTATTCTGGTAAAACTAAATATTGAACTTTATTTACTCCTCTGCTTTTTTGCAGGGGAGTTTTTTATTGACAATATTTTAAGAATACGAAAATCCGGACCAGTTTGTGCTATGTGCACAAGATTAGAAGATGATAAATTGCACTTGTTATATATTTATCAGAGACTATGTTTGGTTTATACTATAGAAAACAGGGAAAAACCTAAAGATATCTTTTGGGAGAAAGGAGTATCTATGGAAAACTACATGGTTGTTGTCTGGCTCGTGCTGCTTCTTGTCAGTGTTATTGCGGAGATGGCCACAACTGCACTTGTAAGTATCTGGTTTGTGTTTGGTTGTCTTGTGGCAGCAGTTTTGGCACAGATAGGTGTTCCGATCGCAGTTCAGGTGATTGCCTTTGTAATAGTATCACTTCTTGTCTTGGCAGTTATAAGACCGATCGCTAAAGAGCATTTTGGAAGTAAGACTGTTGAAACCAATGCAGGAAGCCTTGTTGGCAAGAAGGCCCGCGTTACAGGCGACATTGATAATCAGCTTGGATCAGGACAGGTCAATGTTGAGGGAATGGACTGGTCAGCAAGATCAACATTTGATGAAGTCAGGATTTTGGCAGGAGAAACTGTTATAATTAAAGCAATCGACGGCGTTAAACTAGTAGTTGAAAAAACAGGTTCAAATTAAGGAGGAGAACTATGGATGCAGTAATGACTATTATAATGATAATACTTATTATTATCGTGATTCTTTTCGTATCATGCGTTAAGATCGTACCACAGTCATATGAATACGTAATTGAAAATCTTGGTACTTACAGAACAACATGGAAAGCAGGAATGCATTTCCTCGTTCCTTTCTTTGACAGAGTAGCAAAGAGAGTTAACTTAAAAGAGCAGGTATGTGACTTCCCGCCACAGCCCGTTATCACAAAGGATAACGTTACAATGCAGATTGACTCAGTAGTATTCTTCATGATCACAGATCCTAAGCTTTATACATATCGCGTAGAGAATCCTATCATGGCTATTGAGACACTTACAGCTACAACACTTCGTAACATCATCGGTGATATGGAACTTGACCAGACTCTTACAAGCCGTGAGACAATCAATACTCAAATGAGATCACTTCTTGATATCGCAACAGATCCATGGGGCATCAAGGTTACAAGAGTTGAGCTTAAGAACATCAATCCTCCTGTAGCTATCAGAGATGCAATGGAGAAGCAGATGAAGGCAGAACGTGAAAGACGTGAAGCTATCCTCCGTGCAGAAGGTGAGAAGAAGTCCACAATTCTTGTTGCAGAAGGTAAGAAAGAGTCACAGATCCTTGAAGCTGAAGCTAAGAAGCAGGCTACAATCCTTGCTGCTGAAGCTCAGAAGGAAAAAGAGATCCGCGAAGCAGAAGGTCGTGCTCAGGCTATCCGCGCCGTACAGGCTGCTAATGCAGAAGGTATCCGTATGATCAAAGAGGCAGGAGCTGACGAGTCAGTTCTTACTATCAAGTCTTTGGAAGCTCTTGAAAAGGCTGCCAACGGCAATGCTACCAAGATCATCATCCCTTCAGAAATCCAGGGCCTTGCAGGACTTGCAACATCTTTCAAGGAAATCGTTAAGGATGATTCCAAGAAATAATTAGACTGGAATAAAAAGATCATTCTAAGAAATGATTAGATTGGGATATAAAGATCATTCCGGGAAATAATTATATTAGAATGAGAAGATCATTCCGGGAAATAATTATATTAGGATGTGAAGATAATTCCGAGAATTATCATATTGGAATGTAAAGATGATTCCGTATAAAGAATAATATTGATATTGTTAAAAGGTTTCAGGCTTTGGCTTGAAACCTTTTTTCTCTATTAAATAAAATTGCATATATGCAAATATGGAAAGCTTCCGATCTGCCAATGCTATACTCAGCATAAATCAAGCAGGCGGAGGTTTTTGTATGAATGAAAAGGAAATAAAAAAGGGAATAAAAAAGGGAATAAAAAAGAATGAAGCACTTCTATGGCTTGGAAGCTGGACTTCCAGATTTGGCAATATTGTATTCGACTATGCTAATAGTATAAGTATCGTAAGCTTTTTTGCCGGAAAACCTGTAGTGCTGGCCTTATACCAAAGCTCAGAAACGATAATCCAGATCATTTTCAATCTTGTGGGCGGAGTTAAGGCTGACAATGGCAATAGGAAGAGGCTTGTCGTTATAACAGATATACTGGCAGCTCTTATATGTTTTGTCCTTAGCTTTTTGGTTGATTCCGGAAGGATGGCGATGGCCATAATAGCTGCCAATGCGTTGCTGGCTCTTGTATATGCCTTTAATTCACCAACATATAAATCACTTGTCAGGGAGATGATCTATAAAGATCGTATAGGCTTTTTTAACTCTATAGCTCATGCAGGAAGCGAGATAATAGGTATTACGGGACCCATACTAAGCGTAGGACTTGTGGCTGTGATAGGAACAAGGGGAGCTCTTTTGTTTGATGCTATGACATTTTTGGTATCAGCAATTCTTGAATGCTGTCTTGTAAGAGTTACGGACGCGCTGGCTAAAGGTAAGAGTGGCAATAATGTTTTTACAGATATAATCGAAGGAATAAAGTACCTTGTAAGTAAGAAACAGATCTTCTTTTTGGTGATACTATCAGCTCTTGTTAATTTCTTCCTGGCAGGATACAATCTGCTGCTTCCATATACGGATGTGATGTACAAGGGTATCTTTGATAATTTCTATAGTAAAGCTCTTGCTATGGAAGCTGTAGGAGGGATACTTGGATCTGTAGTTATCTCTAAAGTTGCTGACAGGTTCAAGGATAATGTTTATATCATGATACTGTTCTTGTCAGGAACGGGTATAGCGATGCTTTGTGAGCCGTGTCTTGCCTTGACGCAGAATATGTATCTGTGCCTTGTTCCTTTCGCGCTATTTGGTATAGCGCTTACGGTTTTCAATATTATCCTTATGTCACATGTTCAGGTATCTGTTGATGAGAACTTCCTTGGAAGGGTGTTCAGCATTATTTTTACAGTAGCAGTACTGTTCATGCCGGTAGGATCATTTTCTTTTTCAGCTTTTGTAAATGCTAAGAGTGTGGGAAGCTTTGCAATTGTTGGAGGCGGCATAGTGATCTTATCGCTTATGAGCATTTTCATATTAAAGGCTATCGAAAGAAGAAATGGATAATGGCAATGATCTATAAACTGTCCATCTCTGCAAAGCCTTGGGTGATACTGCACCGTCTAAGCAGGAAGTTTGAGTATATATGAAATTCTTAGTATGGGGGAGTTTGATCTGTAATAAAAAGAACACCATGGTATAAAATGAAACCTTTTTTGGAGTGAGCATTTTCTATATTCTTTATATAAGAAAAATAAAGCTATATTTTTATGCACCAAAGTTTTCTACATATAAGAGGGTAGCCCTCGTGGGAATTAGCGTACCCGCACGAAAGTAGGTAACGGTTGTAGGAAGATTTTGGTATAGCGGTATGCAGGGGAGAATGCACTCATGATAAAAAAGAGATACTTGTTATTTATAGGACTTGTGGCACTTATTGGGATTGCTGTTGGATGCGGAAAAAGTAAAGTTAAGATTAAAGATTTCCACACAGATATTTTTGGAGATAACGTTTATATTTTTTCTCCGGAAGATGATATGTCTAAAGTGCAGGAAACTCTTGATAAGATATATGAAAAGCAGGAGACAGCGCAGTTTGATGATGCGCGCTATGCCATATATTTTATGCCCGGATCCTATGAGGTATCTACAAGTGCAGGTTTCTATACTCAGATAGCAGGACTTGGCATGCTTCCTACGGATACTAAGATATCTGCTATCAATACTTATGCAAGGTGGCTTTCGGATGACCCTTCTAATCACAACGCAACTTGTAATTTCTGGCGAAGCATTGAGAATGTTGAGATCACGTCAGATGCAGTGTGGGCTGTATCTCAGGCAACAGGCATGAGAAGAGTTCAGGTAGATGGGAACCTTACTCTTCATGATGAATACGGCTGGGCAAGCGGAGGATTTCTTGCAGATTCCAGGATTGAAGGAATAGTAGATTCCGGAAGTCAGCAGCAGTGGCTGTCCAGGAATAACAGCTATAAAGGCTGGACAGGTCAGAACTGGAACATAGTAATGGCTGGTGACAATGCATCTGGAGTGCCGGATAAGACATGGCCTGAAGCTGCTTATACCGTAGTAGATACTACAAAAGTGGTTAGAGAAAAGCCATTCCTTGTATATGATGACAAGGACGGCTTTGGGGTCTATGTGCCTGATTGGAAGAACGACAGCGCATCTTATGGCTGGCAGCAGGATACTAATGAGGGGAAGGTTATTCCTATCAGCGATTTCTATATTGCCAAAGAAAAAACAGATAATGCAGATACCATAAACAAGGCTCTTTCTGAGGGCAAAAATATTATTTTCACACCCGGAATATATAAACTTGATAAGGCTCTTAATATTCAAAACTCAGGGACTATCCTTCTTGGAATGGGCCTTGCAACGCTTAGATCCGCAAATGGAAACGAATGCATAGTATCGGATAATGCTGATGATCTGATACTTGCAGGACTTCTTGTAGATGCTGGAACGAGTGAATCTGATAATCTGGTACATCTGGGCGCTAAGGATAGTGCAAAGCCGTCACTTTTATGTGATATGTACTTTAGAGTGGGTGGTATTCCGTCAGACAGACCTTGTAAGACCAAGGCATGCATCACTATAGATCTTGATAATACAGTGGGTGACAATCTATGGGTATGGAGAGCTGATCATGGTGACAATGTTGGCTGGGACCGTAATACCTGCGAGAACGGCATCATCATAAACGGCGACAACGTCACTATGTATGCTCTTATGGTGGAGCACTTTAACGGATATCAGACACTGTGGAACGGTAACGGCGGAACTTGCATCATGTATCAAAGTGAGGTTCCATATGATGTTCCTGACAAGGGACAGTGGATAAGTCCTGATGGGAAAAGATTCGGTTATGCGTCCTTCAAGGTTTCTGATGATGTTATATCCTTCTATGCGGCAGGTCTTGGTGTATACCTATACAATAGAGATAATTCTATTCCTATGTACTGTGCTATGGAGGTTCCGGATATAGAGGGAGTGCATGTACACAACATCATAACCGCTTATCTTAACGGATTCCCCGGTATGAAATGTGTTATCAATGAGGCTGGAGATTCTATCATCAGTCCCGGCCAGACATCCAAGATACTTGACTACGAAAACGGGCAGTGGAGATGATCCACTGCCTTTGGCTATGTTATTGACTTTAGCTTCGCTCAGGCGGTGTGGTATCATTGAAGACTTTGCATATGTGAGCTTGGTCACATATGCAAAGTCTTCAATGATACCACGCCGCCTGAATGGGAGTTTTAAGTTATATATAATCAGTCATGTCTTGGCGGTAGTTTTTTGCTAGATTTATGCAGCCTAGGTAGTCGTAGATTTTGATTGCTTCTTCCATGATTTCTTTGCCTCTGGTTTTATCTTCCCATTTGTATGTATACATACCTAATAAGAAGTGGTAGAGGTTTCGCTCATATAGTTTGGTTTCATCGGAGATTAGAGCTGGTATGTTGTCTTTATAGTAGGTGGCGGCGTCTTTGCTGTTTCTATAGACACAGGTTTCGAAGATGTTTAATAGCACTATAGTTGCGAGGTTTTTGTTGGCGCCTGTTTTTATGACTTTGTTTAAAACTTCTGTGCCCATCTTATGTAGAAGGGGGATGTCTATGAACATGTAGATGTTGCCGATCAGTATCAGTTCATAGATATTCCATTCATCTGTTACGAAGAGGTAGTCTGCAATCTCACGTTCATATTCTTTTGGAAAAGGAATGCTTCTGTCACATTTACAGATAAAACTCTGTGCCAGGATCATATTCAAATGGTATTGGTATACAGATGGATTGCTGCTATATTTCTCTTTTTGTTCTTTATATAAACTTCTGAATCCTTCTATATCTCTTTCATACTCAAGTTTTGATAATTTGGACATGAATTCTATTGTTTCAGACTTTTGATGGTCGTTAAGAGCGCTGAAGAATTCACCGGGCTCTGTCTGTATATTTTTTAGGGCAGTTATAAATTTTGATATAGACAGGTCTGCCTGTCCTCGCTCAAAGCGAGACAGCTGTGACATGGACACGTTTTCATCTGAGGCCTGTTTAAGGCTTATGTGATTATTTATTCTAAGTTCACGAAAGGTTCTTCCTATTTCTGAAAGACTTTTCATAAAAATCTCCTGCATTTATGTGATTTTGGTCATAGTAATAGATTTCGAGGTTACAGCTTTTGTAGATTGGATAGTTTGAGTTTCAAAGAAACGGAACAATCCGGTAGTCATATGGTGTCAAAAGTAACTTTTGACACCTACCTCATAATATATTATACACGGCGTAAAATCATGTTTTGATGAAATTGATCGATCATGAGAAAAACAAAGGTGTGATCTTTTGCATATTTCATAAATAAATATACATGTATAGGGTTGTTAAAAGCATAATTATGCATTATAATCTTTAATATCTTACAAACGATTTGGCTTTTAGAGATGAAAGGAATAGAGGTTATGGCAGAGATTAACTTACATGGCAGGGATTTTTTGAAACTTTTGGATTTTACTCCCGAGGAGATTGAATATTTATTAGATTTGGCAGCAGACTTTAAGGACAAGAAACAAAAAGGTATTCCTCATAATGAATACTCGACCAAGAATGTTGCCCTTATTTTTGAGAAGACATCAACACGTACAAGGTGCTCATTTGAAGTGGCAGCCCATGATCTTGGAATGGGTTCTACTTATCTTGAACCGACGGGTTCTCAGATAGGTCATAAAGAGAGTATTGCAGATACAGCAAGGGTTCTTGCAAGCATGTATGACGGAATCGAATACAGGGGTTTTGATCAGGAGATAGTGGAGACTCTTGCTAAGTATTCCAAGGTTCCTGTTTGGAACGGACTTACCAATGAATTCCACCCAACTCAGATGCTGGCAGATCTTCTTACTATAAGAGAGCATTTCGGGTATCTTAAAGGTATACATCTGTGCTATCTTGGGGATGCCAGATACAATACAGGTAACTCTCTAATGGTTGCTTGTGCCAAGATGGGTATGCACTTTACGGCTGTTTCTAATAAGAAGTATTTTCCTTCAGAAGATCTTATAAATACATGTAAGGAGATTGCAAAAGAAACAGGTGCTGTAATAGATTTCTCAGAAGATGTTATGGCCGCTACTAAGGGCGCAGATGTTATAGCAACTGATATCTGGGTATCTATGGGCGAGCCTGAAGAGGTATGGGAAGAACGTATCAAGGACTTATCTCCTTATGCTGTTAACAGTAAGGTTATGGCTAATGCAGGTGATAAGGCGGTATTCATGCATTGTCTTCCTTCATATCATGATCTTAATACCAAGATGGGTCAGAAGATCAAGGACAAATACGGGCTTGATGAGATGGAAGTTACAGATGAAGTGTTTGAATCAAAGCAGTCACTGGTATTCCAGGAAGCCGAGAACAGAATGCACACTATCAAGGCGGTTATGTACGCGACGATCTGATATTTAGTAGGTGATCTATTATTAGAATTATAAAAAATCCCCTATAAGCGAAGTTGCTTATAGGGGATTTTTGCGTATAATTTTAATGGGATATAGAAGTACATCCATGTACTTCTATATAATGACAGAAACTTCGCACTTGCCAAACATATATCCCAAAGGGTGACATATGTTTGGCAAGTGCGAAGTTTAAGTTGATTTAAAGAGGTTTTTACATGCAGGAAATGACAGAAGATAGGATCAGATCTATGCTTACTACAAAGTGGGCTGGGCAGAATCTTTATGTGAAAAAGGAAACCGGTTCGACGAATGATGATGCCAAAGAGGCCGGGCAGAATGGACAGGCTCATGGAACGCTTATTGTTGCTGATATGCAGACCAAGGGTCGGGGGAGGAATGGCAGGTACTGGCATACTCCTAAGGAGAAGAATATAGCAATGAGTCTTCTTCTTCATCCTGATTTTTCGCCTGCCAAGGCACCTGAACTTACTATAGTAATGGGTCTTGCTCTTGCTCAGGGTATAGAAGAGGTATGCGGGCATAGGGTTGGTATCAAGTGGCCCAATGATATAGTTCTTGATAAGCATAAGCTTTGCGGGATCCTTACTGAGATGTATCTTCATGATGGAAGATGTGACGTTGTTATAGGTGTTGGGATCAATGTCAACCAGGAGGTTTTTGCGCCGGAGATTGCGGACATGGCCGGATCTCTTTTCACACAGACTGGTATAGAGTATGATAGGAATGAAGTTATCGCTAAGGTAATGAACGCTTTTGAGAAGGATTATGAACTCTTTTTGGAGAATGAGAATCTTAAGTCCCTTAAGGATAGCTATGAAGCTCATCTTCTTAATAAGGGAGAAACAGTCAGGGTCCTTGATCCAAAGGGTGAGTATCAGGGAACGGCTCTTGGCATAACTGATACGGGTGAATTGATCGTAGTCAAGGAAGATGGCAGTAAAGCTATAATAAATGCTGGCGAAGTGTCTGTCAGAGGCTTGTACGGATATGTATGAATATTAGCATCAGCTTATTAGTGCTTTATTGTCTGTCCTTTTTGGTAAAGGCTTTGAGAGTTGGGTACAGGCTGGGTGCTAAGACTTAGCCTAAATATAAAATGTATAGGAGGCCGTTATGAACAAAAAACTGGTTCTTGTAGTTGATATAGGAAATACAAATTTTACATTCGGAGTATTTGAAGGTAAGGAGCAGAAGGCGACATTCAGGATGATGTCTCAGAATGCACGTACATCTGATGAGTATGGAATACAGCTTATCGCCATGCTAAGTGCTAATGGCATTACCAAAGAGGACATTGAAGGAATCATAGTTGCAAGTGTTGTACCTCAGGTTATGCACGCATTTATCTCTGCTCTTATCAAGTATGTAGGCATAAGGCCTTATATAGTAGGCCCTGGTATCAAGACAGGTATCAAGATCACAACAGAGAATCCCAAGGAGATCGGTCCTGATCTTATAGTTGATGCTGTTGCAGGATTTGAGCTCTATGGCGGACCTGTTATGGTCATAGACTTTGGAACTGCTACTACATACGAGATCATCAATGAAAAGGGTGAGTTCTTTACAGGTGTTATCTCCCCCGGCATCAGGATATCAGCCAAGGCTCTTTGGCAGGATACAGCCAAGCTTCCGGAGATCGAGATAAGAAAGCCTGCATCAATACTTGCCAAGGAGACTATCTCCAGTATGCAGGCAGGACTTATGTATGGACAAATCGGTCAGACCAAGTATATAATAAGCCGCATGAAAGAAGAGTCCGGTCTTTCCAATATGAAAGTTGTAGCAACAGGGGGACTTGGAAGGGTACTTGTGGATGATATACCGGAGATAGATATTTACAATCCCGCACTTACCCTTGAAGGACTTAGGATATTATACGAGAAGAACAGAAAAGTTAAACCTACAGAAAGCGATTATGAGGATAATGCAAATTAAAAAAGATAATCGATTTGATGTGGTAAGTGGCATTATTTTTACTTTGGTCACAAGGTTTTGATATGTTCATAGGGCTTTTGATAAGTTCTATGCAAAGAGGAATGTTATGAGTAATAAAGATTTTGAACAAAATGATGATAATGTAAATGTTAATTCTAAAGGAATGTCTCCAGATCAGGTGGACGAAGAGATTCACTCTGAAACTCTTGAAGGTCAGAAGAGAAAGCCTCAGCACCTTATCATCAATAAGGAAACCGGCAAGGTTGTAAATGCTGATACAGGAGAAGAGGTTCAGTCCATAGATATCGTTACTGAAGATGGAATGCTTGGATCTGTTTCTTCAAGCGGAAGAATCGTACTGTGCGGAGCTAATGCATACGAAGAGAAATACTACTTCAATCCTCTTTTCAGAAAGGTTCCTGAGAGTATCCAGAAGGAGCTTCGTATCATCTGCGTTCTCTATACACAGAATGCAGGCGGAGTCTTCACTATTGAATTTGAAGAAGACGGTATGATCACTATGGAGACCAATGCTGATGAAGAAGATATCACTTATGATGAAGTAAGTGCAGGCCTTCTTATCGGAGAGATCAGAAGACAGCGTCAGGATCTTTTCAAGGCGCTTGAGACATACTACAAGGTAATCGTTCTTCATCAGGATCTGTCTGAGCTTATCAAGGAAGAAGAAACTGACGATGAGGATTGATAGGTAAGTAAGGAAAAAGGAATGCAGTATTATCACAAGTTGCAGATAGGCAACGTAACAATTCCTAACAATATAATTCTCGGCCCTATGGCAGGTGTATCAGACCTGCCATTTCGTTTGCTGTGCCATGAGCAGGGTGCTGGTCTTGTCTGCATGGAGATGGTATCAGGAAAGGCGATCACTTATAAGAACAAAAAGACAGGGGATCTTATGGAGATCCATGAGGGTGAACATCCTGTTTCACTCCAGCTTTTTGGTTCTGAACCTGATACCCTTGCAAAGGCTGTTGAAATGATAAGTGACAGGCCCTTTGATATCCTTGATATCAACATGGGATGCCCTGTTCCCAAGGTCGTTTCTAACGGTGAAGGTTCTGCTCTTATGAAGGATCCTTCATTAATAGAGGAGCTTGTAAGAAGTGTAAAAAGCGTTACGGATCGCCCTGTAACTGTTAAGATACGAAAGGGATTTACCGATAAAAGTGTCAATGCAGTAGAATGCGCTCTTGCAGCTCAAGCCGGAGGAGCAGACGCAGTGGCTGTTCATGGACGCACAAGAGAGCAGTACTATAGCGGCAAAGCTGACTGGTCTATTATCGCCAGGGTTAAAGAGGCTGTATCCATTCCTGTTATAGGTAATGGAGATATCGTTGATACGGACTCTGCAAAAAGAATGATAGATGAGACAGGCTGCGATGGCGTAATGGTTGCAAGAGCTGCCCAGGGTAATCCATGGATATTCAGAGAGATAGCCGCAGGACTTCAGGGTCTTAGCGTTCCGGATCGCCCATCGCCTCGTGAAGTATACGACATGATAATGAGACATGCCGATCTTCAGCTTCAGTACAAGGGCGAATATATAGGTATCAGAGAGATGAGAAAGCATGTTTCCTGGTATACAGCAGGGTATCCTAATTCTGCAAAGCTTCGCGATGCAGTCAATGCAATGGAAGATATGGAGAGCCTTAAAAAGGCATGCAGGGATGTTTTTCTTTCCTGAAAATCGGAGAGCCGCTTGCATGCTGATGCGAAGAAACGGATAATACACTAGGAAGATTTAGGAATATCCTATTGCGTTTTAAAATTTATTATTGTAGAATATACGAGTTATATTCTACTTATACGAAATTTGACAAAATGAATGTTTTAAATAAAGATTTTTAGGAGGCGGATGCAGACCATGGATGAGAAGAAGATTTTAACTTACGAAGGCCTGAAGAAGTACGAGGACGAGCTCGAGAACCTTAAGGTTGTAAAGAGAAAAGAAGTTGCAGAGAAGATCAAAGAAGCTCGTGAACAGGGTGACCTTTCTGAGAACGCTGAGTATGATGCAGCTAAAGATGAGCAGCGTGATATCGAAGCTAGAATCGAAGAGCTTGAGAAGATTCTTAAGAATGCAGAAGTTGTAGTTGAAGAAGAAGTTGATCTTGATAAGATTTCCATCGGCTGCAAAGTCAAAGTTAAAGATATGGAGCTTGATGAGGAAGTAGTTTATAAGATTGTTGGATCTTCAGAAGCTGATTCCCTTAAGGGTAAGATCTCTAACGAGTCTCCTGTAGGTAAGGCTCTTATCGGAGCTAAGAAGAACCAGACTGTTAAGGTTGAGACTCAGGTTGGCGTTCTTAAGTTCAAGGTACTTGAGATCGAGCGTCCACAGATCGCTTAATTTTAAGTTGTAAGAGGCCTTGTAGGGCTAATAATAGTGTATAATTCTTGAAACCTTTTTTAATTCAAGAAATTGATTACTGGAAAAGAAGGTCCTGTGTTATGCACAGGACTTTTATTGTGCAAAGTGAGGTAAGAAATGGCAGATAACAATCAGCAGAACAAGGGTGGACAGCCCGCAGAAGAGCAGGACGTAGGAAGACTTCGTCAGGTAAGACGTGATAAGCTTAAGGAATTACAGGATGCCGGTAAGGATCCTTTCCAGATAGTAAAATACGATCAGACTCATCACACACAGGAAATCCGTGATAACGTTGAAAAGCTTGAGACAGTTCTTGAAGTAGGAGAAGATGGCAAGACTATCACTCCTTCAAGAGAGTCTGTTCCTGCAGACAAGATCGTATCAATCGCAGGTCGTATGATGTCTAAGCGTGTAATGGGTAAGGCATCTTTCTGCAATATCCAGGACAGAGACGGACGTATGCAGGTATATGTATCACGTAACGATCTTGGTGATGAGGCATATGCTGAGTTCAAGCGTATGGATATCGGTGATATCGTAGGAATCAAGGGATTTGTATTTAAGACAAAGACTGGAGAACTTTCAGTTCATGCATTCGAGCTTACACTTCTTTCTAAGTCTCTTATGCCACTTCCTGAGAAGTTCCATGGTCTTACAGATACAGAGACAAGATACAGACAGAGATACGTTGACCTTGTAATGAATGAAGAAGTAAAAGAGACATTCAAAAAAAGATCAGCTATCCTTCGTGAGATCCGTAACTTCTTGTCCGGACGTGACTTCATGGAAGTTGAGACACCTATGCTGGTTGAAAATGCCGGTGGTGCTGCAGCAAGACCATTCATCACACACTATAACGCACTTGGCGAAGACAGAAAGCTTCGTATCTCACTTGAGCTTTACCTTAAGAGACTTATCGTAGGTGGAATGGAAAGAGTATACGAGATCGGTCGTGTATTCCGTAACGAGGGAACTGATCCTCGTCACAATCCTGAGTTCACACTCATGGAGCTCTATCAGGCATATACAGATTATGAAGGAATGATGGAACTTACAGAGTCCATGTTCAGATATCTTGCCCAGACTGTATGTGGTACAACTCAGATCACATACGGTGATAAGGTTATCGACCTTGGTAAGCCATTCAAGAGACTTACAATGTCTGATGCTGTTAAAGAATATGCAGGTGTTGACTTTGAGACTATCGAATCCGCAGAGGCAGCTATTGCTCTTGCTAAGGAAAAGGGTCTTGAGATCGAGCCTGGTCATGATACAAAGGGTGATATCCTTAACCTCTTCTTCGAAGAGTTCTGTGAAGACAAGATGATCCAGCCTACATTCATCATGGATCACCCTGTTGAGATCTCACCTCTTACAAAGAGAAAGCCTTCTGATCCTTCAAAGGTAGAGCGTTTCGAGCTTTACATCAACGGATGGGAGATGTGTAACGCATACTCAGAGCTTAACGATCCTATTGATCAGAGAGAACGTTTCAAGGCACAGGATGCTCTTGCAGCAGCCGGTGATGAGGAAGCTAACCACACAGACGAAGACTTCCTTAATGCTATGGAGATCGGTATGCCTCCTACAGGTGGTATCGGATATGGTATCGACAGACTTTGCATGCTCCTCACAAATGCACCAAGTATCCGTGACGTACTTCTTTGGCCTGCACTTAAGTCACTTGATCCAAGTGCAAGAAAGTCAGCTGAAGCTGCTGAGGAGTCAACAGGTTTCTTTACACCTAACAACAAGATTGATTTCTCAAAGGTTAATGTTGAGCCTATGTTCGAGGAAGATGTTGATTTCGAGACATTCTCAAAGTCAGACTTCAGAGCAGTTAAGGTTAAGGCCTGCGAAGCTGTAGCTAAGAGCAAGAAGCTCCTTCAGTTCACACTTGATGATGGAACAGGCAAGGACAGAACAATCCTTTCCGGAATCCACGCTTTCTATGAGCCTGAAGAACTTGTAGGCAAGACACTTATTGCTATTACAAACCTTCCACCACGTGCAATGATGGGAATCGAGTCCAACGGTATGCTTCTTTCTGCTGTTCACACAGAAGAGGGAGAAGAGAAGCTCCACCTTCTCATGGTTGATAACCACATTCCTGCAGGTGCTAAGTTATATTAATTATAGTTTTATAATACAGGAAAAAATGATGACGCCAGAATCCGCAATAGCGGGTACTGGCGTTATTTTTGTGTGCAGGACACTTAAGTAAATAGATGTTTTCATATAAATTTTTATTCCAATTGCAACTTAAACATCCCTGATTGCAACTTAGCACCAAAAGCATTGTAGGTATGATCCTTATGAGATAACCTATGCATATCAGATGACAACGACACAGAAACACATCTCACAAATATAAAAGGAGCATACAAATGAAGACACTTACACTTACAAAAAACAAGAACAGATTTTTCCAGGGAGTTGATTTTCTTAGTTATGGACTTGAGATCTTTGGTTTTATCGGTTGGGAATTATTACTTACCTATGTTATTGAATTCAATATATATAATTGCAGCGATTTCACAAATTATACGGCTCTTCAGACTATTATTCACTGGACTTTAACATGCGCTGTATGGATCTTCGGAATCTGGTACGTAGTAAGAGAAGCTGCTGCAAAGTCAGATGTTGACCTTTATAAGAATTTCAAAGAGAACAGCCTTTTAAAGGGTGCAAAAGAAATGTCAGTTCTTCAGTGGGTGCTTTTAATTACAGGTACAGTACTTTGCCTTATCTCTACATGGATAGACTGGAATGGCAGCAAGGTTGTAACTGAGTTTTTACATAGAGGAGTTCTTTTCCCATTCCAGTATTTCTATTATCTTGTAGAAGTTGCTATGGTTCTTCTTATAATCGTATTTGGACAGTACGCATTTGAAAAATGGTTCAAAAATGATAAGATTCCATATGGAGGAATTCTGGTAGCACTTACCTGGGGACTTGGCCACTGGCTTACAAAAGGCTCCCTTGGAATGGGAATCTACACAGCAATCGGCGGATTCGTATTTGGAGGCGCATATCTTCTTACAAACAGAAACATCAAGCTTTCCTACCTTTTCCTTTGCATTATGTTTATTCTGTAAGGTTATGTAATAAAGGGTTATACGCAGTAATATGGATCCTAGTACAACGAAATGCAATTAGGCTTTTCAATTTGTACTTAGTCCGGTAGATCGAACCCATACTTGCCTTATAGCTAAGATATGGGGTTAATGATGAAACTAATTAAAACAAAAGAAGAGTATTTAGACGAGAACTATCTTGAATTACACTACGACGAGATTGATGATGAGACAGTAGGAGTACTTGAAAGATTAAGATCAGCTCTCAAGTATATAGAAGGAACTTTGGATGACAAAAAGCAAGCAGTACCTCTTGCTGATATGTTTTACTTTGAGACCGTAGACAGGAAGACCTTTGGGTATACTAAGGATACCTGTTTTGAGGTTAAAGAAACTCTGCAGGGAATAATTGATGAGTATACAGATGCAGGATTCGTGAGGATCAGCAAGTCATCAATTGTAAATCTCTACAAGATAAAAAGACTTCAGGGTGACCTTAATATGAGAACCCTCATATATCTAAAGAATGATGAGTGCCTTGTGATGAACAGAGGCTACAGGGCAGATTTCTATAAAGCCCTTAATAAGCTTCAGGGCAAGAAGAGGTAAAGGATCATGAAGATAATAGACAGGCACAATTTTATATCAGTAGTATGCATCAGTTTCACACTGATCGTATGTGGCAAGCTCCTTTTTGAAAAAATGACCGGCTTTACTGACCGGTTCTATACAGAAAACATTTTTACCTGCCTGGGAATATGCGTACTTGCTACATTTATTCTCTCAATGCACTATTATCTCCAGCGCTTCCCATTCATACCCGTAGTGATAGGCCAGTACGTCTTTTTGATAGGAGTAATATTTGTTGCCATATGGTTTGCATCTAAATTTACTGATATGGCTCCATCCGCTTATAAAGACATGTTCATTTCAGTCACTATCCCATACGTGATCGGGGCAGCAGCGTATTATATCAGCTATTTCCTTCAGATAAAAAAGGCTAATGATATTTTATCAAAGCTCGATTGAGTTAAGACTCAAGTGAATAAAGGCTTGATAGTATTAAGGCTGGATAAAATAAGACTTATTAAAATAAAACTTGATTAACTAAAACTATTCTTCAGTAATCTTGATCAGATCAAAACTTCGCTTTCTTTGGTAAGAATCAGAGTAAGCGAAGTTTTTACTATAATACATGATATAATGTTTCTGATATATTTTTTGCTAAAACATTTTTGCAATAATAGAAAGGCTTTTTTATGGAAAACAATAGAGATAAAGTCATAATAAAGACCAGTATTATAGGCATCATCGCCAATGTGTTCCTTGCATCCTTCAAGGCATTTGTTGGTATAGTATCGGGTTCCATAGCAGTAACTTTGGATGCTGTTAACAATCTTTCAGATGCCCTGTCTTCAATTATTACTATCGTTGGAACCAAACTAGCTGGTAAGCTCCCCAACAAAAAGCACCCCTTTGGATACGGAAGAATTGAGTATCTGAGTGCAATGATCGTTTCAGGTATCGTTCTTTATGCAGGTATTACTTCTTTAGTAGAATCTGTAAAGAAGATTATTTTCCCAGTTAAGGCTGATTACAGCCCTGTATCACTTGTGATCATCGTAGCAGCAATAGTTGTAAAGCTTATCCTTGGAAAATACGTAAAGACTCAGGGAGAAAAGGTTAATTCAGGATCCCTTATAGCATCAGGTAAGGACGCGTCCTTTGATGCGATCTTATCTACTTCTGTACTTGCAAGCGCGGTAATATATCTTTTGACAGGATTATCTTTAGAAGCATATGTTGGTGCCCTTATCTCGGTTATCATCATTAAGTCTGGTATTGAAATGATGAGAGATACTGTAGATGAGATTCTTGGTGAAAGAGCTGATAAAGAGACCACAAAGAAAATTAAAGATCTGATTAAAGAAGAACCTGAAGTCAGAGGTGCTTACGACGTTGTTATATACAACTATGGTCCCAACAAGAACTACGCATCTGTCCATGTTGAAGTTCCGGATACCATGACAGTTGATAAGTTTGATGATCTTACAAGACGTATAACACGAAGAATACTGAAAGAAACAGGCATTTTTATAGCCTGCGTCGGAGTGTATTCCTATAATACAGGTGATAATGAAGCATCAAAGCTTAGAGAAGCTATCATGAAGATAGTTCTATCCTACGACTGGACCATCCAGATGCATGGCTTTTATGTTGATATGGAAAGCAAAGAGATTCGCTTTGATGTAGTATTAAGCTTTAGTGTTGAACCTATGGAAGCACTTGCAACCCTTAATAAGGACCTTAAGGAAGCTTTCTCTGAATATACATTTATGATATCTCCTGATATCGATATTTCAGACTGATAGGTTAAAAGCCTATTTCAATAAGCTGTAATTATCCTAGGCATCTCGTATAGCTTTATTGATTGTATTTAATACGTTCTTTTTGTTGGCGGACCACAAGGGCGCGATAAGCAGCCTTTTGGGTCCGTCTCCTGTTATGCGGTGAACTACAATATTTTCAGGAAGAAGCTTTAGGCATCTTACTATAACATCGCAGTATTCTTCAAGACTGAAAATATGAAAACCTGTTTCTTCATACTCTTTTGCCAGATCAGTCCCCTTAAGCACATGAAGAAGCTGAAGCTTAATCCCGTCAAGAGAAGGAGATAGGCCAGCGAGATACTTAACAGTTGAGAGCATATCGTCAACGCTTTCGCCTGGAAGCCCCAAGATTACATGAACTATGACGATGAATTTTTTTTCTTTTAACCTTCTATAAGCATCTTCAAATACAGGAAGCTCATACCCACGTCTAAGGTGCCTTGCGCTTTCTTCATTAATTGTCTGAAGCCCAAGTTCGATCCAGATCTCTTTTTTATAGATATTGCGGAGCTCTTCAAGCATTGAAAGAATAGAATCAGGAAGGCAGTCAGGCCTTGTCCCAATAGAAAGAGCCACAATCTCAGTATGTAAAAGCGCCCGTTCAAATATCCGCTTAAGAACACTCGGATCTCCATAAGTATTGGTAAAAGACTGAAAATAAGCAATATACTTGTGATCCTGCCCCTTAAGCTTCGAAGAAACCTTCTCCTTTGCAGATTCAATCTGCATATCAATATTTTCTTCTATAGTAATAGAATTACCATATTCATCCCTAGTCAGGAAAAAAGCAGCAAAGTCCCCCGACCCGCCTTCAGAGCAGAATGTACATCCTCCGCTTCCAACAGTGCCATCGCGGTTAGGACAAGTGCACCCCGACTGAAGTGAAAGTTTATAAACCTTGCAGCCATATGTTTTTTTCAGATAATCAGATAAAGTATTTATTTTCATATCTCTAATTATACTGCAAAAGCCCAAATCCCCTATAGCATTTACGTAATTGCATATTTTGTCCGTTAAGGATATACTATAGCGTGATATATAATCGAAATTATAAGATGCGGATATTGCGTGTAGCAAAGATGCATCGCCATAGGTCCAGGCGCATCATTCGCGCTGTGAGGCCGGAAAGAAGGTAAAATGTACACAAAGATCGGTAGTAACGAACCCTGCTGGTGTGGCAGCGGCAAGAAGTACAAAAAGTGCCACGAGCAGTTTGATGAGCGCATTATCGGGTTTGAACTTAAAGGGCATGAAGTTCCACCCCGCAGGATCATCAAGACCAAAGAACAGGTAGAAGGCATAAAAGCAAGCGCCAAGATCAACATAGCTTGTCTTGACCGCGTGGCTAAAGAGATTCACGCAGGCATGTCAACTGAAGAGATAGATCATATAGTAGCAGAAACAACAAGGGAAATGGGCGGCATCCCGGCTCCTCTTAATTATGAAGGCTTCCCCAAGAGCGTATGTACCTCAATCAATGATCAGGTATGTCACGGAATCCCTTCACCACACGATATATTAAAAGATGGCGATATCATAAATGTAGATTGTTCTACTATCCTTAACGGATATTATTCAGATTCATCCAGAATGTTCTGCATTGGAGACGTATCTCCTGAGAAGAAAAAACTCGTTGAAGTTACCAAAGAGTGCGTAGAGATCGGTATCAAGATGGTTAAGCCATGGACATTCCTTGGAGATATGGGCAATGCTGTACATCAGCATGCACTTGATAACGGATACACAGTTGTAAGAGAAATAGGCGGACATGGATGTGGCATCGAATTCCACGAAGATCCATTCGTAAGCTTCGTATCAAGACCCGGAACAGAGATGCTCATGGTACCCGGAATGACATTTACCATTGAGCCGATGGTAAACATGGGAACTAATCGTATCTTTGTTGATGAAGAAAATGACTGGACAGTATACACAGCTGACCACAAGCCTTCAGCTCAGTGGGAAGTACAGGTACTTGTTACAGAAGACGGTTGCGAGATTTTGACTTATTAATAGCCATTGTAAATGAATTCAAAAGGCATAAATAGTTAACGAAGCAGGAAATAAATCTGTTGTTTTTATCAAATGATATATTAAAGTATTTGGTTACTTGCATAAAAAGATTTTTAGATCGTTAACTAAAGAAAATTATTAAGATATAGATAAAGGAGTTTTACATGCAAAACAAAGGCAAATATTATCTTACTACGGCTATTGCCTATACTTCAGGTAAGCCTCATATAGGTAACACCTACGAAGCAATCCTTGCAGATGCTATCGTTCGTTATAAGAGAGCTGACGGCTATGATGTTCACTTCCAGACAGGTTCTGACGAGCACGGTCAGAAGATCGAGTCTAGAGCTATAGAAGCAGGATGTGATAGCCCTAAGGAATTCGTAGATCAGGTATCAGGCGTTATCAAGGATATCTGGAACAAGGTTGGAACATCTTATGACAGATTCATCCGTACAACAGATGATGATCACGTTAAGCAGGTTCAGAAGATCTTCAAGAAATTCTATGACCAGGGTGATATCTACAAGGGTTCATATAAGGGCAAATACTGTACAGAGTGTGAGGCATTCTATACAGATTCCCAGCTCAACGAAGGCAAGTGCCCTGTATGTGGCGGCGATGTCCACGACTCAGAAGAGGAAGCTTACTTCTTCAAGATGAGTAACTACACTCAGAGACTTATCGATTACATCAACGAGCATCCTGAGTTCATTCAGCCAGAGTCCCGTAAGAACGAGATGATGAACAACTTCCTTCTTCCGGGCGTTCAGGATCTTTGCGTATCCAGAACAAGCTTTAAGTGGGGAATTCCTGTAGATTTTGATGACAAGCACGTTGTATACGTATGGCTTGATGCTCTTGCAAACTATATAACAGGTATTGGCTATGACTGCGATGGCAACAGTACAGAAGAATTCAAGAAGTACTGGCCTGCAGATCTTCACCTTATAGGAAAAGACATTTTAAGATTCCATACAATTTACTGGCCAATCTTCCTTATGGCTCTTGACCTTCCGCTTCCAAAGCAGATCTTCGGTCACCCATGGCTCCTTCAGGGCGGTGAAAAGATGTCCAAGTCCAAAGGAAACGTTATCTATGCTGATGATCTTGTAGATCTCTTCGGCGTTGATGCAGTACGCTATTTTGTTCTTCATGAGATGCCTTTCGATAACGACGGAACTATCACATGGGAACTTATGGTAGAGCGTTTCAACTCTGACCTTGCTAATACACTTGGTAACCTTGTAAGCCGTACTATTGCAATGAGCAATAAGTATTTTGACGGAGTAGTTGAAGATAAGGGTGTAACTGAGCCTGTAGATGACGATCTTAAGAGCGTTGTAACAGGTACATATAAAGTTGTAGAAGAGAAGATGGATGAGCTTAGAGTTGCAGATTCTCTTACAGAGATATTCAACCTCTTCAAGAGATGCAACAAGTACATCGACGAGACAGAGCCGTGGGTACTTGCAAAGGACGATTCCAAGAAGGACCGTCTTGCTACAGTTCTCTATAACCTTACAGAATCAATCATGATCGGTGTATCACTTCTTGCTCCGTTCATGCCTGAAACAGCTGAGCAGACAGCTAAGAATTTCAACGATCAGCTCAGAGGATTTGAAACACTTTCAACATTTGGAACATATCCAAATGGCAACAAGGTATCAGCTGAGCCTGTGATGCTTTTTGCAAGAAAAGATCTTGAGTCAGTTCTTAAGCAGACAGCAGAAATTACAGAGAAGCAGAAGGCTGAGTTCTTTGAAAGCCAGGAAACAGCAGCAGCTAACCTTGATAAAGCAGGAAGATCTCAGGATGCTGACAAGATCCGCGAAAACCTTAAAAAACTTCGCGGCGGTGATGCAGGATCTTCTGACGAAGAAGCTATCGATATCGAGCCTAAGGCTGAGATCACATATGACGATTTTGCAGCTATGCAGTTCCAGGTTGGTGAAGTTATTAAGTGTGAAGCAGTACCGAAGTCCAAGAAGCTTCTTTGCTCACAGGTTAAGGTTGGATCAAGAACACTTCAGATCGTATCAGGAATTCATAAGTACTATGAACCCGAAGATATGGTCGGCAAGAAGGTTATGGTCCTTGTAAACCTTAAGCCTGCTAAGCTTGCAGGAGTTACTTCAGAGGGTATGCTTCTTTGTGCAGAGGATGCAGAGGGCAATCTTTCACTCATGGTTCCTGAAAAGAAGATGCCTTCAGGCGCTGAAATCTGCTAATACAGACTATTTTTCTAATGTGGGGGTTACATGGGAAATACAGTAAAAAAAGAAAGTATGTTTTTTCAGTCAGCTGATGGTACTGATAAGATCCATGCAAGTATATGGATACCTGAAGGAGAGCCTCGTGCTATCTTTCAGATAGTTCATGGCATGCAGGAATACATTGACAGATACGAAGAATTCGCCCAGTTTTTTGCACAGCGTGGTTTTGTCGTGTGCGGTGAAGATCACTTAGGACACGGCGAAAGCGTTTCAGAAGGCGGAATGTATGGGTACTTTTGTAAGCAGGATCCTCAGAAAGTTCTTCCTGAGGATTCACATCAGCTTACTCTTATGATGAAAGAGAAATATAAAGGCCTTAAGTATGTGATCCTTGGTCACAGCTTTGGCTCTTTTATCACAAGAGAATACCTTGCAAGATTTGGAAAAGACGTTGATGTGGCGATCCTTTCAGGAACAGCCAATCAGCCTGCGAGCGTTGCAAAGGGCGGCCTTTTTGTAGCAAGATGCCAGAAACTATTCCTTGGTGATAAGCATGTTGCAAAAATGCTGAATGATATCTCTTTTAAATCCTATCTCTCAAAGATAGAAAATCCAAAGACTCCTTCAGACTGGCTTTCCTATAACGAAGAGAATGTTGCAGCTTATTGCAAAAATCCATGGTGTACGTTTACTTTTACCATTAATGGATTCGAGACCATGGCAAAACTTCTTTTGCTTATAGGTGATAAGAAGAGGATGCAGATGATTCCTCATGATCTGCCCATCCTTCTTGCAGCAGGCAAAGAAGACCCTGTAGGAAACTACGGCGAAGGCGTTGAGCAGCTTTATAATATTTACAAAAATGATATAGGCCTGAATGTTTCTTTGAAGCTCTACGATCATATGCGTCACGAGATGCACAATGAGCCAGAAAGACAAAAGGTCTACAATGATTATCTTGCATTTATTGACCAAAACATTTGAACTGACATAAGCAGATTTTGATAAGGGTCTTAGGCAGTTTGTATAGCTTTGACTCTTGGGAGTTATCATGGAGCTAACTATCAGAAAGGGATATGCCAGTGACTGGGACGATGCTATGGAGCTGGCATGGAGGACGTTTGAAATGTTTAATGCTGCTGATTACAGCAGTGAGGGAGAGGAGAACTTCAGAAAATTTCTCTTTGGACCTGAACTGTATCAGCAATATGCCATCGGAAACTATGAGCTTATAACCGCATTTGATCAAAACTCAATGGTTGGAATGCTCCTTTTGCGCGAAAACAGGCATATTTCTCTTCTTTTCGTTGATGGTGATCTCCATGGTAAAGGAATAGGGCACAAGCTTATCGAATGCGCTTCCAAGTATGTGAGGAAAAAAGGAAGACGTTTTAAGATGAGTGTTAACGCATCGCGCTTTGCAGTGCCTTTTTATAAACACGAGGGATTTAAAGAAGCCAAGATCGAGCAGTTCGAAGACGGCATCAGATATCTCCCTATGGAACTAAAGTTGTGATTGGTTTTTTTGATGTATATACTCAAAATATATTTATATATTTGGTATATGTGAATCAGGATAAGATTTTAAGTACAGGAAATGGTGGGTTATGAGTAAGTTATTTGATTTAGACAGTCCTTTAATGAGAATTCTTAATAAGGTTGCAGACCTTATGATCTTAAATGTTTCAACACTTCTGTTTTGTGTTCCGGGCCTTTTTTCAGGCTATGTAGCACTTCAGATCTATACTACAGAGGGAATCGTTAATCTTCCGGCAATACTGATGTTCATAGTTTTATCTATTCCGATGGGTAGTGCTATTACTGGAATGCATTTCGTTCTTCTTAAAATGGTAAGAGGCGACGAAGCTTATATTGTTAAGGATTTCTGGAAATCCTTCAAGCTTAACTTTAAGCAGGCGTCAGTTATATGGCTGATCTTTGAAGTTGCAGCATTCCTTCTGGTTTTGGACTATAAGATTTATATGGGTTCTGATACCTTCCCTAAGGTTATGCTCATTATGACAGGCGTTGTAGCAGTGATCGTGTTTATCATTTATTTATATGTATTTCCTGTTCTTTCAAGATTCTCCAATACAATTGGTAATACTCTTAAGAACTCTTTTCTTATGTCGATCCTGGGACTTCCAAGAACACTTGGAATGATGGTCATAACAGGCGTAGCATTTATGCTCCCTGTGCTTGTTCCGGATCTTATATATCGCATATTCCCGATATACATCCTTTTTGGACTTACACTTCCGGGATTTTTATGTGCGCTTTTGTACAGCCCTCTTTTCAAGAGATTTGAGCCTGAAGTCAAAGAAGAAGAGCTCTCTACAGAAGAGGAACTTCTTGCAGCTGCAAGAGCTATCCAGGGTGCTGATGATGCTGAGTATGATGAAGTTGCCAGAATCATTCAGGATGATGGAATGGACGAAGACGATAAGTAATAAGCTTTGGACCTGTCGACAATGTCGACGGGTCTTTTTTACAGGTTTTTTAGAATTATGACTATATGAAAAGCAGATGAATACTGTTATTGAACAAACGTTCTAATGTAATCTTGTCAATCTGACGTAAAAGTTTTCGGTTTATTCGTCAGATTGACATAAAAACCAGATAATAAAATTACCAATGGACATATTGTCTAAGACCTGTGATTAATTTTGGTAAATCGCTCCATACACAAAAAACAGAGTAAACGATATACTGAGTAAGGATTGAAAAAATCCAGACTACTATTTCTTTTATTTGAATGGGAGGATTATAAAAATGGCAAGCTTACAGTTAGAGCATATTACAAAACAGTATCCTAACGGTTTCGTAGCTGTTAAGGACTTTAACCTTGATGTTGAAGACAAGGAATTCATCATTTTCGTAGGTCCTTCAGGATGCGGAAAATCAACAACACTGCGTATGATCGCAGGTCTTGAAGATATCTCTTCAGGTACACTTAAAATCGGCGGCAAAGTAATGAACGATGTAGAGCCTAAGGATCGTGATATCGCGATGGTATTCCAGAACTACGCTCTGTATCCTCATATGACAGTATATGATAACATGGCATTCGGTCTTAAACTTCGTAAAGTTCCGAAGGAAGAGATCGACCAGAAAGTTAAGGCTGCAGCTAAGATCCTTGATCTTTCTAACCTTCTTGATCGTAAGCCAAAGGCTCTTTCAGGTGGTCAGAGACAGCGTGTAGCTATGGGACGTGCTATCGTTCGTAATCCTAAGGTATTCCTTATGGATGAGCCTCTTTCAAACCTTGATGCTAAGCTCCGTGTTCAGATGAGAACAGAGATCGCTAAGCTTCACCAGCGACTCGGCACAACAATCATCTACGTTACACACGACCAGACAGAGGCTATGACTCTTGGTACAAGAATCGTAGTTATGAAGGACGGTGTTGTTCAGCAGGTAGATACACCTCAGAATCTCTATGACAAGCCAGAGAACCTCTTCGTTGCTGGATTCATGGGTTCACCTCAGATGAACTTCCTTGATGCTGATGTTGAAGTTGCTGGAGATACAGCATACCTCAAGATCGCTGATCAGAAGATCGAGCTTCCTCCGGCTAAGTCCAAGAAGCTTATCGAGGGTAACTACAACGGCAAGAAGGTTACATTCGGTATCCGTCCTGAAGATGTTGATGATTCAGAGATGTTCGTTAACACTTCTAAGGCTGTATTCGAGTCAACAATCAACGTATACGAGCTTCTTGGTGCAGAAGTTTATCTGTACTTCGATCTCGCTGAGTTCCCTATCACAGCTAGAGTTGATTCTCGTACAACAGCTAGACCTGGCGATAAGGTTAAGTTTGCTTTCGATGTTGAGAAGATCCACGTATTCGACAAAGAGACAGAGAAGACAATCACAAACTAATAATAGTTTATTTAAAGGCAGAGCTTTGGGCTCTGCCTTACTTTTTTGCGCAAAAAAAGGCCCTGCCCGGAGATATACTCAGCAGACAGGACATTTCATTTTGTTGTGTTTATCATAGTATTACTTCCTTTCAACTATTATATCGGACATTTATGATAAAACTTTAGTGGGTTTCCGCCATATTTAAGGTATATTAATGTATAATGTATGTTGTTTGACTGGAATTATACGGAAAATGAAGGGAACTAATGGGAGATGAAACGTAATATACATAGATCAAGGCTCCTCGCAGGCGCAGTTGAAACAGCTTTGTGCCTTGTCATGATACTTGCGCTTGTCCTTACCGGGTGCCAGAACAATTATTCTGCCCCTGATGCAGGAGCTACAGCAGTTACGCTTACCAGCATGGAGGAGGCTGCCCTTTCTGAAAATGCAGCTTCATATGAGACTGTTCAGGATGCTTCCACAGAATATACAACTGATATAAGTATTGAAGTAGATGATAGTGTAAGTGCAGCTACATCTGCAAGTACATTTGTAGTAGAAGGAAGTCCCGCTCAGACATTTTATGTAGAAGGAACTCCCGCTGTTGTCAGTGATCACGATTCCAAGGAAGATGATTCCATGGTGCTTGGTGATCAGTCTCAGGGAACTAATGTTGATGTTACGGACCTTGTAGCTGATTCTTCAGAAGAGGCCGCTACAACAGAAAGTTCAGCATCAGCAGAGGCTACCACTGTAGAAGAAACCCAGCAAAAGACAGTTGCATCTGAGACAGGTGATGTTACTTATGGTATAGATGTTGCATCTTATCAGGGTGTTATCAACTGGGAGAAGGTTGCAGCATCCGGCGTTGGATTTGCTATGGTCAGAGTTGGCTACA
>CAMVNV010000032.1 GCA_947168935.1 uncultured Butyrivibrio sp.
TCAAAATACATGTTAAGGTCACGTATAAATGTGACTTTTGGCACCTACATCATTAAATAGATATTTGACAAGGTGATCAGTTTCTTCTTATACAAATCTCTTTAAGCCTTGGTATTTACAGCTTTTTATAAAAAATGAAAAAATAAATTCAATCTTCATAAAATCTTTAGAATTGCTCCATATACTGATCTCATACAAAACGAAAGGGGATACAGATCATGGAAATGATTCTTAGAACAAACGAACTTACAAAAACTTTTAAAAAGCAGACAGCTGTAAATAATGTCTCTTTAAATATTCCTAAAAATTGTGTGTACGGTCTTTTAGGACCAAACGGAGCCGGCAAGTCAACAACACTTAAGATGATCACAGGAATTCTTAAACCTACAGGCGGACAGATCGAATACGATGGAAAGCCCTGGACTAGAGCCGCACTTACCGAGATCGGAGCACTTATTGAGAATCCTCCAATCTACGACAACTTAACAGCAAGAGAGAATCTTAAGATCAGAGCACTTCTTCTTAATGTAGATGAAAAGAGGATCGACGAAGTTTTAGAGATTGTTGGTCTATCTGGAACAGGCAAAAAGAAATCCGGAAACTTCTCACTTGGAATGAAGCAAAGACTCGGAATTGCAATGGCACTTATAGGAAGCCCCAAGCTCCTGATCCTGGACGAGCCCACAAACGGACTTGATCCCATCGGTATTGAAGAACTTAGAGAACTTATAAAATCATTACCTGCAAAAGGTATTACAGTAATCCTTTCAAGTCACATCCTTCTTGAAGTTCAAAAGACAGCAGATTATATCGGAATCATTGAAGGCGGCAATCTTGAGTATGAAGGCAAACTCGAAAAGGGAATGGATCTTGAAACTCTTTTCATGGACATTGTAAGAAAGAATCGTAGGGAGGCAAAAGCATGTTAAACATAGTTAAGGCTGAAATTTTAAAATCAAAAAGAACAATGGGAAGAAAGCTCATTTTTATTTTCCCTATGATCACATTTATAATGGCATTCCTTCTTACAGGAGGTCTTCAGAATGCGTTTGCGGAATGCGTATGGAACTGGTGGTACATCATGATCCTTCCTATGATGGTGGCAATTCTGTGTTACCTGACATCTGCCAAGGAGAAAAAGTGCAGATTCTTCCATATGACAACTCTTGAAACAGACAGAAAAAAACTAATGATGGGCAAGGTACTTTATCTTGGACTTAGCATTCTTGTTTCAAACATAGTTATATTTGTAGGCGCAGCTATTAACGGTCACATCTTTTCAACAAACGTTCCATTCCTTGGAGGAGCTGCATTCGTAATAATCCTTACATTAACACAGCTTTGGGAGATACCTCTTTTCCTGTACCTTAGTATGAAGTTTGGAATGGTGGTAAATCTTATTGTAGCTCTTGTTATAACACTTGCAGGAACTCTCGTGGCACCAACTGGAAAATGGCTCTTTGTTTTTTCATCAATTCCTATGAGGCTGGCTATTCCAATGCTTCACATACTTCCTAACGGACTTAAGGTTGCAGCAAGTTACCCGCTGGCAAATCTCTCTGCAATCCCAGTTGGAACAATTGAGGCAATCGTAGTATTTGCAATTAGCGCATATCTTTTCCTTAGATGGTTTGAGAAAAGAGAAGCTTGAGAAAAATGGAATGGACATAATATTGAAAGCAGCAATTGTGAAGAAAGAAGTTAATTGAAATAACAGAAATGAGAAACAAAATAGAAAACCAGAAAAAATCGAAATCTAATAGAAAATAGATAACGAAGATTTAAAAGATAAAATATAGAAGGAAGGTTTATTCAAATGCTTATAAGATGCTTAAAGACTGAATTGTACAAATATAAAAGAAGCCCGGTACTTATCGCTCACCTTGTGATCCCTGTAGTTATAAGTTTACTATTTGTAGCATATTATTCATATTCACCATGGAGCGACAAGGACAAGATCGTAGCTTTTTATCAGGCAATTGGAATAGCTTTCCCGGTACTTATAGGTATTTTTACAGCAAGTATGGTAGAACAGGAACTTAATGCAGGCCATTTCCAGAATCTTCTTACATTTAGAAGTAAGGTTGCAGCGCTTTTTTCTAAAGTAGTTGTACTTCTGATATTCTCACTTGGCGCTCTTATGCTGACAACACTTATTTTTGGATTTATGTTTAGTAATGTCCTTGGCATGGGATACGAGGCTCTTTCTGAGTATGGACACAGCGCTATGATCACATATGTAATTGCAGCGCTTGTTATCTGGATTGCAGGAATCCCGTTATACTTTTGGTGTCAGATGCTTGCACTTTGCTTTGGAAGAGGCATTGCTATTGGCTTTGGAATTTTTACAAGTCTTATAAGCGGACTTCTTCTCACAGATCTTGGATGTATCATCTGGAGAGTTGTTCCATTTTCATGGACGGGACGCATGATAGATGCTTATTTTGATCATGATCTTATGAGCGTAGTATTCATCTATTTTGTAGTTACTATAGTTTCAGTATTGTGTTATGCTGTATTTGCATCGCGCTACGAGGGTGCATGTGCCTCTGAATAAGCGTGCTTGCAAATAGATATTTATGGCGAGGACTAATATGGCAAACATACTTGCAGTTGATGACGATACTGCCATTTTGAACATGATCGGTAATATTTTGAAAAAGGACGGACATCAGGTTACTTTAATGGAGAATCCGCTTGCAATAGACAAGGATAAGATAACTCAGTTTGATCTTATTCTACTTGATGTCATGATGCCCGGGATTGACGGCTTTGACCTGTGCCAGAATATAAGAGGCCAGGTTGATTGTCCTATCATTTTTATTACGGCTAAAACTGATGAGGGAAGTCTTGTTGAGGGACTTTCTCTCGGAGCAGATGATTATATATGTAAACCTTTTGGTGTAATGGAACTTAGAGCAAGAGTCGGAGCTCACCTTCGTAGGGAAAAAAGAGAGCATGTTGCAAGACTATCTCTTGGCAGGATCTCATTTCTTTTGACTAATAAAACCATGATGCTTGATGACCATGAGATAGCTCTTACTAAGGCTGAGTATGAGATCTGCGAGTATCTTGGAAGAAATAAAGGACAGGTCTTTAGTAAAGAACAGATACTTGAAAAGGTGCTTGGTTTTGACAGTGATTCAAGTGACAGCACCATAACGACTCATATCAAAAATATAAGAACTAAACTTTCAGAATACGATTACATGCCCATAAAGACAGTATGGGGGATAGGATATAAATGGGAAGAGTAAAGAGTAAAGACAGGATAAGGAGCAGGTCTCTTGGAAGCATCTTTTCCTGGCATGTTATCATGATGATGTTGGGCTTTATTGCCTGGGCAGTTATAGCTTTTATAATATTTAATCTTTTGATAAATACTAATGTTATTTATCCTTCTAATTATGTGGAGCTTCAGATTTCAAAAACTTACGAAAAACTTATAAGCGCCGAAAGCATAACTCCTGATATGATCCCGGATGCCTGTAAATATATGGTCTTTAAGGAAGATGGATCTGTTGTAAGCGGCAACATGTCAGATGAATCTGCTGGTGTTGCCTGGAACGTTGTTTTAACAGGGGCTAAAAGTGGCGACTAATGGTGAATATTTCTATAAAGCCATCACAAGGTCAGGAGAGTATCTGGTACTTCAGTACAAGCTTGTGCCCCAGTTCAGGTCTCAGTTTCTAAGGAATCATCTACCTAATGCTCAGAATATCCTGTATCTTGCAATTATAATTGGCGGCGTTGAAGTTATGCATATTAGTTCCATTTTATTTGGCCGCAAGATCAAAAAGCGCATGGATCCGGTTATGGAAGCTATTGGCAAGATCGGTGAAAGGGACCTTGAATTTGATCTTAAAAAGTCAGGCGTTCAGGAAATAGATGACTGCCTTAAATCAATAGATGATATGCGTTATGCCCTGAAGACGTCGCTTCAAAAGCAGTGGGCTTCCGAGCAGGAAAAAAACAGACAGATGTCTGCCCTTGCTCACGACATTAAAACGCCTCTTACTGTAGTTAGAGGTAACGCAGAGCTCCTTCAGGAAACAGAACTTGATGACGAGCAGAAGTTATACGCAGACTATATTACAGGATCTGCCCAGCAGATAGAAAACTATGTTCAGACTCTCATAGATGTAACCAAGTCCCAGGAAGGTCTTGAAGAGATGACTTCTAAAGTAAGAGTAAGTGATCTAGTGCAGGATATTAAGAAACAGAGTCTTGGACTTACAAGAGTTTATAGTCAGAAACTACATTTTAGCGAAAACTATAATACAGATACAATTGATATAGCTTATGATCAGCTCGTAAGAGCAGTCATGAATGTAATAAGGAACGCGTCAGAGCACTCACCAAGTGGAAGCGACATAAGTGTTGATGTTACTGAAAAGTTTGATGAACTTAGATTCACGGTAACAGACTCTGGCAATGGCTTTAGTCAGGAAGCTTTAAAACATGCTACAGAGCAGTTTTTTATGGATGATAACAGTAGAAGCGGCGGCATGCACTACGGTATAGGACTGTTTTTCGCAATGAAGGTTGCCAAGATGCATGGAGGAGATATTAAGCTTAGTAACTCAGAAGATACCGGCTGTGGAGTAGTTATGTTATCCATAAAGATGTAATGAGTATTATTTTTGTACCTATTTCATATGAAGATAAATAATAGAAATGATAAATATTAAAAATGATAAATATTGCATAACTTATGATAAGAATTATGCCTGAAGATACAGTATAATACTAGTTACCAGATATCGGATAGCAGATGTTTGAAATGAGTTATTAGTACAAAAATTGGGAGGGGGACTTCAATGTTTGAAGATAAGACACTTTACGTTAAGCAGTTAAAACCAGACTTATATCTTTTGGATGAAAACCATGAATGCTCAGGTTATCTTGTTATAGGGGACAAGAAGGCAGCACTCATTGACACTATGATGGGCTACCACAATTATAAAGAAGAGATCAGGAAGATCACAGATAAGCCTGTTATGGTCATCAACACTCACGGCCACCCGGACCACATCTTTGGTAATGTGTTTTTTGACGAAGCATATATGAATCCTGATGACCTTGATCTTGCAGTTGAAATGTGCAAGGATCCTGAATTCGTAGAAGCGTGTGACAAAGAAGGCGTTTCAATGCCGCCGTTTAAGGTTATTAAGGGCGGAGACGTAGTAGATCTTGGCGGCAAGACTCTTGAAGTCTACGACATTCCGGGACATACAAGGGGAGGAATACTTCTTTTGTTAAAAGAGGACAGGATCCTGTTTACTGGAGATGCAATCAATCATCACCTTTGGCTTCAGCTTCCAGGCGTACTGCCATATAACGAATGTGTAGAAGCAATTGATAAAGTTCTTTTCCTTGAAGATAAGGCAGATTTCATCCTTCACGGACATGGAAGGGATTTCGATGATATATCTTTAATGCACTGCGTAAGAGATGCGATCCAGGAGATCGTTGATGGAAAGACAGAAGGAGACATGGATTATACGTATTTTCTTGGCACCTGCAAGCAGCACCCATTCAGTGTTGAAGAGGACAAGCACTATCAGCAGGATGAACATGTAATAGTTTACGATGAAGCATATCTTTGAAGTTTTGTATTTCCCCGTTTTGGTACTTCTCATTTCCGCATCCAGAAAGAAGCATACTGGCAGAAAGAATTATATGGTATTATTTATCTGTAAATATTGAATTAGTACACGGAAGTACGAAGTACATACACTACCTCGTACTTCCTGTTTTGGATTTGAAAGGGCAGGATTATGGCTATAAATGTAAATCTAAATATTCACTGGAGTGCACCTGACTATGTTTGGGATAAGGTTTCTGAAGTGTGCAAGAGTATGGACTATTATGATGCTACTTCGGACATTCCAAGATGGAGCACCGGTGACTATTACATAGAATACTCCAGCGAACCTAGTGGTTTACAGCTATATGGAAACATGCCTGAAGATATGTGGAACAAGTGGTATGCTACATTCAAAGAAAGACTCACTGATGCCTTGGGATATGAGATCGGCGAACCTGAAGACGGCTTTGAGTTTAAATACGACTGGGAGTAATTATAATATGGAATATTTCTGGAAACAGCAGGATGATATTCCATCTGGGATGGGATATCCGCTTTTTGGAGAGATACATATTTTAAGCTCTGTTATTACTATACTTATTGTATTAGTTCTGACGTATGGCCTTTGGAAACTCAGTAACAGGAAGAAGACTTTAATAATGAAGTTTATTCCTGTTGTTATGCTTTTTATGGAAATATTTAAAGATGCATTTCTTGTTAGTGTTCACAGATTTTCCGTAGGCTACTTGCCGCTTCATGTCTGCAGTATAGGAATATTCATTTTTTTCTTAAGAGAGTACCTGCCGTGGAAATGGGCTAAAGACTTCTTTGGAGAACTTTCTTATGTGCTTATTATGCCAGGTTCTATAGCAGCACTTCTTTTCCCGGATTGGACTATCTATTATCCAGTTCTTAATTTCATGAATCTATATAGCTATGCCTGGCACGGAGCTTTGGTCCTGTATCCGCTTTTATTAAGAAGGTCAGGATTGATTCATCCATCTATAAAACATGTTCACTGGCCGATTTTGTTTTTGGCTGTTATAACGCCGATTATTTATGTTTTTGATAAGCATTTTGGCTGCAATTTCTTTTTTGTGAACTGGCCTGTGCCGGGAAGTCCCTTATCATTCTTTGCTTCATTTATGGGGAATCCCGGATATCTGATTGGTTATGCAGTGATCGTGCTAATAATGTTAGTGATTGTTTACGGAATAGATCATGTGATTACAAAAGCTTATAAAAACAGGCGCAGGTAAATGGGAAGATTTTTTTATTTAGCATAAACTGAGCAGCTTACAATCAATTTTGGATAGTAGGTTTCTTTTTTTGGCGCTATAATAACTGATGTCGTTTATGAATTATGAAAAAAGATGGAGATACTAAAATGGCAAATATGATAATGCGCTTTCCTGGCGGTCTTCCAAAGGCACTTACTTTAAGCTACGACGACGGCGTAGAACAGGATGAAAGACTTGTTGAGATTGCAAATAAATATGGAATTAAGGGTACCTTTAACTTAAATAGCGGTGCTTTTGCTAAGGAGGGTACAACTTATGAACCTGGAACCATTCACAGAAGAATGTCCCTTAGTAAGGTTAAGGAAGTATATGGAAGGAGCGATTGGGAGATAGCTGCCCATGCATATACTCACGCATCACTTGTAGGCCTTCCTGCTAATATTGCAACAGAAGAGATCTCTAGAGACAGAAAGGAACTTGAGGAAGTATTCGGAACCTTCGTCAGAGGCTTTGCTTATCCATATGGAGCGTTTGATGATGCAAGCGTTCAGATCCTTAAGAACTGCGGCATTTGCTATGCAAGAACTGTGCATTCAACACATGATTTCCACCTTCCAACAGACTGGCTCAGACTCCCTGCAACCTGTCACCATGCAGATCCTCAGCTTATGGATCTTGCTAAGCGCTTTGTAGAGACCAAGGACTTCTGGGATCCAATGTTTTTCTATCTCTGGGGCCATAGCTATGAGTTTGAAGAGCGTGATAACTGGGATGTGATCGAGAAGTTCTGTGAATATGTATCTGGCAGAGATGATATCTGGTATGCAACTAATATCGAAGTCTATGACTACTGCAAGGCATTTTCAGATCTTATTTTTGATACTGATATGACTATGTGCAAGAATCCTTCAGCTATTGACGTATGGTTTACTTATGGCGATAAGGATGTTCACGTACAAGCTGGTGAGACAGTAAGATTTTAATAGGTTGAGTTTTCTTTTGTCAGCATTCATGTATTATGATCAGTCCAGAACACAGTCTGAAAGGGCTTTTCATGGTATTATGAATGCTGACTTTACTTTCAGGAAGAATAATTAAATAAATTGTAAGATTTTTACGTAAACCTAGAGCAGCTCTTAAATGAGCTGCTCTTTTTAGGTTGAATTTAGTTTGACCAAGTATCATTTAAAGAAAAATATATAAATAATAAAGAAGGGAGAGATACTGTGAAATACAGGCATGAGCTAAAACATGATATTACAACAGCAGATATGATCACCATTAGGCAAAGACTGCGGGCTGTTGCAAAGCCTGATGAGCACGCAGTGGATGGTAAATACCTGATACGAAGCCTATATTTTGATACTCCTTCTGACAAAGCGCTACTGGAAAAGCAAAGCGGTGTTAGCAGAAGGCAGAAATTCAGGATCAGGTATTACAACGGGGATAAATCTGTAATTCATCTTGAAAAGAAATGCAAAGTAGGCGGTCTTGGCTGCAAGATCTCCGCGAATCTGTCGCAGGAACAGGCACAGTCAATTGTGGACGGCGAAATATCCTGGATGAAAGATTCCAAAGATGAGCTTATCCGTGAGCTGTATTCCAGAATGGTATCAGAGAGACTATCACCTAAAGTAATAGTCGATTACACAAGGGAGCCGTTCATATACGGGCCTGGAAATGTGAGGGTAACACTTGATTACAACATAAGGACAGGCCTTCGTAATACGGATTTTCTTAATACGGAGTGTATCACGATTCCTGCTGCCCACGGGATATGCATCATGGAAGTCAAATGGGATGAATTCCTTCCTGAGATCATAAAAGACGCTGTACAGCTTCCTCACGGAAAAACAGGCTCTTTTTCCAAATATGAAGCCTGCAGGTTGCCAATGATAGAGCCAAGGTCGACATCATATATAGACTGAATCAAAAAACTTTATAAATATGACGGACATATTCTTGCGAGGCAATGAATAGAGAATCTTTATGAGGTCATACTCACTAATTAAAAACTTAACCGATGAGATAGGAGAATAAGAAAATGACTTTTAGCGATATTTTTAAATCAAGCTTTTTAGAGAATGTTACAAGCGTAAGTATTCTAGACATGGTACTCGCAATGGTCCTTGCTTTTGCAATTGGACTTTTTATCTTTTTAATCTATAAAAAGACATATCAGGGAGTTATTTATTTACTTTGTTTATAAGAAGACCTACAGAGGCGTTATGTTTTCTGCAAGTTTCGGCGTAACCCTTGTGGCGCTTACCATGATCACAACACTTGTAATCCTTGCAGTAACAAGTAACGTAGTTCTTTCACTTGGTATGGTCGGTGCCCTTTCTATCGTTCGTTTCAGAACTGCTATCAAAGAGCCACTTGATATAGCATTTTTGTTCTGGTCTATTGCAGTAGGTATAGTACTTGCAGCAGGAATGATCCCGCTTGCGGTATTTGGAAGTGTCATAATCGGTATTTTCCTTCTTGTTTTTGCAAACAGAAAATCGCATCTTCTTCCTTATATCGTTGTTGTCAGCTGCGATGGTCACGATGCTGAGGTCAAGGCAAGAGAGTATCTTGAAAAAACTGTAGAAAAATGCGTTGTTAAGTCTAAGAGCGCCCAGAAGGGAAGCCTTGAGATAAATTTCGAAGTAAGACTTAAAGAGGACAACACAGATTTTGTTAACACACTTTCAGATATTAACGGAATTAACAGTGCGGTACTTGTAAGCTACAACGGAGAGTATATGGGTTAAGGAGCTTGCCATGGTAACACACAAGAATATAGAAAGAATATGTGTCATCATCATAGCCATAGCTATAATTATCACGATTTTATTTATGAATGGAAGCAGCCTTGGAGTTACTGCCATAGATTCAGTATCTTTTGACTATGAAGATTCGCTTTTTGATGACAGCTATGTTCATTCAATCGATATTGAGATTGACGACTGGGATTCATTTATAGAGACAGCAACAAGTGAAGAGTATACTGCGGTTAATGTGACAATTGACGGAGAGACTGTCAATAATGTCGGTCTTCGTGCCAAAGGTAATACTTCTCTTTCGACAGTGTCTCAGCTTGACAGTGAAAGATATAGTCTGAAGCTGGAATTTGACGCCTATGATAGTGGTACAACTTATCAGGGGCTTGATAAATTGTGTCTTAACAACCTGATCCAGGATTACACAATGATGAAGGACTACATCACCTACAAGCTCATGAATGAGTTTGGTGTGGCATCACCTCTTGTAAGTTACGTATATGTAACAGTTAACGGTGAAGACTGGGGCCTTTTCCTTGCTGTTGAAGCTGTTGAAGACTCATTTCTTGAAAGAAACTATGGAACAAGTTACGGTGACCTCTATAAGCCTGATAACCTCAGCATGGGCGGCGGTAGAGGTAACGGTGGTGATTTCGATATGAAGGATATCGATTTCGACAAGCTCGGAATGGACAATCCTTTTGAGAAAAATGGGGATTCGGGTAAAGGAGACTCGAATGCGGATACTACCGAGAACGATTCTTCGGGAAAAGAGGATTCGTTCTCTGGAAGTTCCGCACCATCAGAAGATGGAAATACAGATCAAAAACCTGATGGTATGCCTGATTTCTCAGGCGGTGGCGGCTTTGGAATGGGCAGCGATGATGCAAAGCTCAAATATATCGATGATGATACGGACAGTTATTCATCAATATTTGACAGTGCCAAGACAACTGTAAATAAGGCTGATAAAAAGAGATTGATCAGTTCTATAAAAACTCTGTCAGAAGGTATAGAATCAGGTGATTCTGATACAATAGCTGAGGCAGTAGATGTGGACGCTCTCATGCGCTATATGGTAGTTCATAACTTTGTTGTAAACGGCGACAGCTACACAGGAAGCATGATCCACAATTATTACCTTTATGAGGAAGATGGTCTTATGACCTTTATTCCTTGGGATTATAACCTTGCATTTGGAACTTTCCAGGCTAGCGATTCTGATAGCGCAGTAAATGATCCTATTGATACACCTCTGTCGATAACTGATGGAGACACAGACAGACCAATGTTCTCATGGATCACCTCGAATGAAGAGTACACCGAGATGTATCATGAGTATTATGAAGAGTTCCTTGAGCAGTTCTATACCAGTGGCTATCTTGAAGAACTTATAGATTCAACCTACGAGATGATCTACAGCTATGTGGAAAAAGATCCTACCAAATTCTGCGAGCTTTCTGAGTTTGAGACTGCTGTTGAAACAATTAAGGAATTCGTTGAACTCAGATGTCAAAGTATATCAGGTCAGCTTGACGGTACTATTGGTTCTACTGATGAAGAGCAGGAAGAAAATCCTGACGCACTCATAGATGCTTCAAGTATAAATCTATCCGACATGGGTTCCATGGGCGGAGGAATGGGTGGTGGCCCAAGTGGCGGCCCTGGAAGCAGTTCGAATTCTGAGGAAAGAACTAGTGGAGTTTCGGAAAGTAGCTCTGATTCAGATGAAAGTAGTGGCGAATTCCCGGGTGGTGGCTTTCCAAGCGGAGATTTTGGGAACGGAGACTTCCCATCAGGCGGACCGGGCGGAGACTTTACCCCCGGTGATTTCCCAGGTGGTGATTTTGAAGGCTTTGGAGAAGTTTCGACCATTGATCCAACAAACTATATCTATCTTGGAGTTTGCGTGATAGTTCTTATTGCATCAATAGCATTTGCCTACAGGTTCAAGGGTAGGAGATGACCCGAAAAGCTATCTTAAATAATGTCGTAATTGACATCTCAATAATATAAGCACAGCGTTATGTCTCAAAACATGGCGCTGTGCTGTTTCTTTTTTGGCAAGAAAATATAACTATTAACAATCTAAAAAAATGTCGGATTTCATGCAAATAATTACATGGTTATGCCTTATGCCTGCTGGTAATATGTCCTTATCAACTAAAACACATTGTAAAAAAGGAGAAGGGCAATGGGGAAAAATTTAGTTACAAATAATGAAAATACCTCGGAAGTAAGTACAGGCTTTAAGTGTTTTCACGCAACATCTGTTAATGGCGGAGCAATGGTTATAGCAGCTGTTCTTGCCAGCTACTTGTCGGTTTATATGACTGATACGTTACTACTTCCTGCAGCAACCTGTTCGCTGATCATGTTTATCTCAACATTATGGGATGCAATAAACGATCCGATCATGGGCGTTTTAGCAGACAATACTCATACTAAGGTTGGACGTTATCGTCCATACTTTCTTGTAGCACCGGTTCTGCTTACATTCTTTGCAACGATGGTCTGGGTAGACTGGGGATTTACAAGTAATACAGCTAAGGCTCTGTATATACTGATTATGTACATCGGCTACGGAATGACAGTAACAATGTACACAATGCCTCAGATGGCAATTCTTCCTGCAGCTGTTAAAAAGGATCATGAGAGAAACAAGATCATCACAATCGGTGCTGGAAGCTGTGCATTTGCGTTTACTATCGGTAATACATTTACTCAGAACATCACAGGCTTTTTCACAGGACTTGGATTTTCAAATGGATATATTCCATTCATGCTCGTATGCGGATTACTTGCATTTATCTCTTTCTGGGGACTTTATAAAGCATCCAAGGGTCAGGAAAGATACCTGTCAGAGCCTGAGAATCACCCGCTTAAAGGTGTTGGAATGGTTCTTAAACATAAAGAAGTATACCCTAACATCATCGCATGGGTAATGGCTTCAATGGGTTATGGCCTTATGTTCTCATCATCTGTTTATTACATGATGTATTACTATGAAAGACCTGATCTCATTTCAACATACATGGGCGTTATCTCAATTGGAGCCCTTGTTTCAATGGTAGTTGCAATGCCTATAGTTCTTAAGATCTTCAAGACCGGCCAGAGAGCACTTTGCTTTTCACAGATAACAACTATCGCACTTTACATTATTCTTTTCTTCTTTGGAAAAACAAATTTCGTATTCCTTTGCGTTCTTACATTCATAGCATCTGTAACTGGCGCAATGCAGAATGCACTTGTAAATATCCTTGTTAATGACACTATTGATTTCATCATGTACAAGGAAGGAAAGTCAGCAAACGGCCTTGTTTCATCAATTAAGGGCTTTGCTCAGAAGTGTGGTAATACTGTAACAAATTCAGGTATTCTTGCACTTCTTGCAGTATCAGGATATGTTGCAGGAGCTATCGGTCAGCAGCCGGCTTCAGCAATGCTTACACTTAACTTCATCAAGTTTGGTGCCCCAAGTATTACTGGTCTTATCGTGATCCTTTGCGTAGTATTTGGTCCTATCAAGAAATATAAAAATGAGATAGAAGAGATGAAAGCTAAGATGAGCGAGAGCGAAGACGAGATTAAAAAAGCAATGTAAGAACATGGAGCACGATAGTGCGGAATGTTCGCGTGCGTAATCGAGTAGGAGCCAGCCTACATAAAAGGAAGGTAATATATGAACAACGAATTATTTTTAATTGGCGCAGCAACAGCAGGTCACCAGGTCGAAGGGAACAATACGGGTAGTGATATATGGGCTATGGAACAGATGAAGTATGGTGGATATCCGGAGAAGTCCCTTGATGCTGCTGATCACTACAATAGATATAAAGAAGATATAAAGCTTTTAAAAGATGCCGGTCTTAATGCATACCGCTTTTCTTTTGAATGGGCAAGGATTGAACCAAAAGAAGGAGATTTTTGTCAAAAAGAAATGCAGCACTATCTTGATATGGTACGCTTTTGCAAGGATAATGGAATTGAGCCTGTTATTACGCTTCACCATTTTGCATCTCCCAAGTGGCTTATTGAAAAAGGTGGATGGGAATCTGAAATAGCTATAGAAGCGTTTGAACGGTATACTAAATATATAGCCCAGAATCTTGCTTCTGAAGATATTCATTACATTTGTACAATAAATGAAGCAAACATGGGCAATCTCATTTCTATCTTTATCCGTCAGGCAATTGAGCAGCGTAAGAAGCTGGATGGCGAAAGCAGTTCAATGCAGATAGGTTTAAATCTTGATGAAATGCGCAAAGAGGAAGAAGGTAAGATAAGTGAAAACCTGGAAGTATTTGGATGTGAAAATCCTGCGGTATTTGTATCTCCTAGAACTCAAAAGGGTAATGAGATTATAATGAAGGCTCATCAAGCTGCAGTCAAAGTTCTTCATGATATGCTTCCTGATGTAAAAGCTGGTCTTTCACTTAGCCTTAGAGATGTTCAGGCGACAGCTGGCGGAGAAGAAAGGGCAGCCAAGGACTGGCATGACGAGTTTGAAGAATTCCTTCCGGCTATAATAGATGATGACTTTGTTGGCGTCCAGAACTATACCCGTGCAAGATTTGGAGCTTGTGGAGAGCTTTCGCCAGAGGAAGGCGCAGAGCTTACTCAGATGGGATATGAATTTTATCCGGAAGGACTTGAAAACGTGATACGAAAAGTTCACGAAGCCTTCAAAGGAGAGATACTTGTAACTGAGAACGGCGTTGCTACAGACGATGATACAAGAAGAGTAGAGTTTATTAAAAGAGCTTTCGAAGGGGTAAAAGAATGCATTGCTGATGGAATCCCTGTAAAAGCCTATATGTACTGGTCACTACTTGATAACTTCGAGTGGCAGAGCGGATATTCTATGAAGTTTGGACTTATAGGATTTGATCGAAAAACTATGGAGCGTACAGTTAAAGACAGTCTCTATAGTCTTGGCAGGATCTGCGAGAGCTATCAGATAAACGTATAAAGTAGTATATAATTAGTATTATGGAAACAGACCTGCTTGTTTGCAGGTTTGTTTTCGTAGAAAGTAGGCTTTTATGAGAATTACAAGAACCAAGATAAACGGAATTGAGAATCCTTTGGGCTTTTCCTTTGAAAAGGTAATAGCGACATGGAACGTGGAAAAAACCATTTCCAAAGCTCTTACAGAAGGTTTACTGGAAGTATCCACCAGTAAAGATTTTAAACAAATAGTATATAAAAAGAGATCAAAAAGTCTTGATCAGACAGGAGAAGTGATAGATATCGCCCTTCTTCCATGCACCAGATATTATTGGAGAGTGACTATTACAGGAGATAAAGGCGATAAGGCTACTTCCGATATCCAGTGGTTTGAAACCGGTAAGATGGGTGAAAAATGGACTGGCAAATGGATCGCTGCACCTAAAGGCAAAAACTTCCATCCTGTTTTTTCAAAAAAACTTGACCTTAAAGTAAAGCCAGCAAAAGCCAGGCTTTATGTGAGCTGTCTTGGAGTTTTTGAAGCATATCTTGATGGACAGAAGATTGGAAACGAGATCCTTACTCCTTACATAAATGATTATGAGACTGGAATGCAGATCATCACTTTCGATGTAACTGATCAGCTAAAAGCAGGCAGCGACCTTAGTATTGATGTTGCCAAGGGCTGGTATATGAGTAACTTCGGTCTTGAAGGTGGTCATAACTTTGGAGATCGGATGGCTGCAATAGCTGAGCTTCACATATTCTATGAAGACGGTACCAAAGAGATCATCGGAACAGACAAGACCTGGACAGTATCAAAGTCCGATGTGTCAGAGTCAGGAATCTACTACGGCGAAGATATCGACAGAACTTTAGGTATTACTTCAGTAGGTAAAGCATGTGAGATAGATACTGATAAGAAGCTTTTAGACAGATATAGTATACCTGTTGTTGTGAAAGAAGTTCTTAAGCCCAAAGAAATACTCCATACCAAGGCAGGAGAGACTGTAGTTGATTTTGGACAGAATCACGCGGGAGTCATGGAACTTGATGTTAAGCTTCCAAAGGGAACGAAGATCGAGATTGACTGCGGTGAGATCTTGCAGGAAGGTAACTTTTTTAACCAGAACTATAGAACTGCCCGTTCCAGATTTGTATATATATCAGATGGAAGAAAAGAAACTGTTCATCCCAGATTTACCTTTTTTGGCTATAGATATTTAAGAATAAAGGGATGGCCTAAAAACGCTTCCTTTAAGGCTGAGATGATCCGCTCCAATGTTATCTACTCTGACATGGAGAGAACAGGATTTATTAAGACCAGTAACTCTAAGATCAACAGACTATACGAAAACTGCATCTGGGGACAGAAGTCTAACTTTGTAGATATGCCAACAGACTGCCCTCAGCGAGATGAGCGCCTTGGCTGGACCGGAGATGCGCAGGTTTTCTCTCAGACAGGCAGCTACAACATGGATACAAGAGCTTTTTACAGGAAGTTCCTTCGTGACCTTGCTCTTGATGCAAAGCGCCATGATGGCGGCGTAGCAAGCTTTCTTCCAAATACTGCAGGTAATCTTGCGGGCGTTGGAAGCGTCTGGTCAGATGTAAGTACCATAATACCTGAGACTTTGTTTAATACCTTCGGAAGTCTTGAAGATGTCAAAGAACACTACGAGATGATGAAGGGGTGGGTCGACTACATGCGCCGAAACGACAAGGAGCATGGAGATAAGGGTTATTTCATGCTTCCATTTCAGTTTGGTGACTGGCTTGGCCTTGATGGAATCACTGAACAGAGCTTTAAGGGCGGAACTAATGACGATTACCTTGCGTCAGTTTATTACTTCAGATCTACAATGATCACAGCCAGGATTGCGCAGCTCATCGGACAAAAAGATGATGCTAAGACTTATAAAGCACTGGCAGGAAAAATAAGAAAAGCAATCCTTCATGAATATTTTACTCCGTCAGGAAGACTTTCCTGTGATACTCAGGCGGCTTATATCGTAGCGCTTGCCTTTGATATTTACGTAGACAGGGATAAACTTATAGATCAGTTTATAGACAGACTTAAGAAGGATTGTTATCAGATAAAATGTGGTTTCGTTGGAGCGCCTCTTCTTTGCATCACCCTCGGTAAGATCGGAAGAATGGACCTTGCTTACCACTTCCTCTTTAACGAAGGCTTCCCTGGATGGCTGTACTGCGTAAATCTTGGCGCGACCACCATTTGGGAGAGATGGAATTCTGTGATGCCTGATGGTTCTATCTGCAAGGAGGGCATGAACTCTCTTAATCACTATTCCTACGGAACAGTCGTACAGTTTATGTATGAGTATATTGGTGGTATAAGACCGGCTGAGCCAGGCTTTAAAGAAGCTATAATAGCGCCAAATCCGTCCATGAAGTTCAGGTTCTTTAATACCAGCATGACTACAGCTGCCGGCAGATATGTATCTGACTGGAAGATCGCTAAGGACGGTACATTTACACTTAAGCTTGAGGTTCCTTTTAATGCAAAAGCTCAGGTTTCCTTGCCACGTTTTTCCAAGGAAGGGTTGGCAGTATCTGGATTAAAAAAGTCAGATATCAAAAAAGATGGCACAGCGTATCTCGAAGCAGGAAGTTACGAGATCAGCTATATGCCATCAAGTGATTTTAGATGCATTTACGGCCCTGATACCCGTCTTTCTGAGCTGGCTTCAGATAAGAAGATAATGAAGCTTTTGGAAAAAGAGCTTCCTAAAGTTTACGGAATGATCAGTAGCGGGGATAAGGAAAACGGCAATCTGACACTTGGCCAGCTTCCTCATTTGTTCTATCTTGGGATGGATCCCAAAGCCGCTAAACCTGTACTTGATAAGATATTTAGTATGGTAGTGTGGTAATAAGTGAATAAAAGAATTAAATAATTAAAGAATAAAAGAATAAAAGAATAAGATTCAAACCGATATCTGAGTAAGAAGTCGGTTTGAATCTTTTTGCTTTACTTATTTTCGCCGCTTTCTGATGAGAATGGAATGAAGGGGCTTTCTTTTTTGTTACGTTTTCTATAGTCAGCAGGAGACATGCCAAAGCTTTTCCTGAATACCCTGGAAAAATGATCTGCGCTGTTATAGCCTGTCTGATCAGCAATCTCGTTGATCTTAAGGTCTGTATTTAAGAGAAGATTACCGGCATCTCTCATTCGAAGATTTCTTATAAGATCAGTAAAGTTACTACCGGTATTTTGTTTTATCAAAGTACTAAGATGAGCTTCGCTATAATGGAAAAACTCTGCAAGGGACGACAAAGTCAGAGTCAGATAGTTGTGCTGGATGTACTGCAAAACCAGCGAAAAATCAGTACCTGGCTCATAGTTATAAAATGCTATAGTTTTACTATAGTTTCTTAGAAGATTAGTAAAGAATAGATTTATTAGGGCAACGCTGCAACCGTTACTGTATTCATCAGGACTTTCAGATTCAATCAGGAGCTTTCTTAAGAAAATACGACACTCCATATTGTTACCTGTAAAGAGCATCAGATAGTTGGTCCTGTTTTCATCCTTTAATATCTGTCTGAAAAAGCCGGAAAGAAGGTTTTGGTGGCTCATAAGGGATACAAAGGTACTTTCAAAGGTGCTTTTCCTGATGCAGACAGTGTAAACGATGGCATTTTCATCATCTACAACAAAGTCATGGTCTGAGCCGGGGGCTATAATGCATACCTCGCCCTCGTGCATGACATGTTCATCCTCTTCAAAATAGAAGGAAGCAGTTCCTTTTACAACAAAATCAAGCTCAAAATAGTTGTGACTATGAGCATATCGCCTTGTAAAGCGGGGATGTCTTATGGTGAACACATCATAGAACTGAGGAATGATCTTTTCCTCGCCAACATCAGAGTGCTGTACAGCGTCCTGAAGATCGAAAGAAAGCGGGATATCATCCACAACCTTATCAAAATCCTCATCACTTAAAGCCATGGCATCTTCCGGAATATGAATACGCGTAGGAATAGGATCCAGCATGCCTTTTTCGTACATCCTGGTCATCATTTCAATGAACTGAAGCTTATGTCCTGTGCGTTTATAGTAAGAATCCATCTCGGATTGGAATTTACCGAAGGTTGTGAATACTTGCATGGTACTGTATGCCCCCTTTTCTCTATGTATATGGTAGCAAATATGCGTTGGGTAATCTATGGGGGATGACTTTGAAAAGCAAATATTCTTATAAATATGTCCGATAAATTAGATGAGAATAAAAATGAGGATGGTGCATATGGCGAGAATATTTAATCTGATAATAGTGATCCTTGAACTTATAGGACTATACCTTAGCCTTAAAGGAAGATCCTTTAAACAGCTTCTTATTTACTATACTCAGCTTTCAAATCTTCTTACTCTGTTTTCGGCAACACTATTTGTAATATTTGGGCCAAAAGAGCTTGTTGAGATCGTGCGCTATGTTAGCGTATGCATGATGATCATGACATTCCTTGTCACAGTCTTTGTTTTGGTGCCAATGTCAGGCAAAGTTAAGGAACTCCTCTTTTCAGGAAGCGGATTATATTATCATCTTATAATTCCAATACTTACAACAATCACATTTGTTCTTTTGGAAGAGAAGGTCTCTTTTTTCTGGGTATGTATTACTCCAGTGCTGACACTTTTTTATGGCATAATAATGCTGATACTTAACTATGAAGAAAAACTCGAAGGGCCTTATCCATTCTTTAAGATCAGGCAACAGGGGATTAAGGCGACAGTGCTGTGGATGGTGGTGTTGATGATCGTTATCAGCATGATTTCTACGACTGTGATATTATGATCTGTGAAGAGATTTAGATTTATAGCAGATATCACATAGGTCTGTACATTGAAGTACATCCATGTACTTCTAAACATGTACTAGACGACATCCAGTATCTTAGGACATTGTTATGAGACTAAAGAATATACTAATTGTAGTTAAAGACATAGAAAAAGCAAAGAAGTTCTATCACGATCTGTTTGGCCTTGATGTGACCTTGGATAACGATGGCAACATGATCCTGACAGAAGGGCTTGTTTTGCAGGATGAACAGATGTGGAAGAGTTTTGTAGGGAAAGATGTAATCCCTAAGAATAACAGCTCTGAGCTTTATTTTGAAGAGGCTGATATCGAGGGCTTTATTGAAAAGCTAGAAAGATTATACCCAGATATTCACTATGTGAATAAGCTTATGACCCATAGCTGGGGCCAAAGGGTAGTGAGGTTCTATGACCTTGACGGGAATCTGATCGAAGTTGGGACGCCTATGTGACCACGAATATTTAATAGAATGAAAACTCTCATTACAGCCGCCATTAGGCGGCTTTTTTAGGACTTATCGCCTAGTGAAGATAGGAAGTTTAATTCTCCGCTTAGAATGGTAATGGAAATTATTCATGCATCAGATGACAAGAAAAAGCTACGTGATATAATAAATTCAAGAGATGAGTATAAGAGTGTTGATATTGACACTGTTGAGATGATAAATATTTATACATCTGCTAATATTTCTGTTTGTGAGTCGGAGGGAGGTCGAATTAATATGTGCCAGGCAATTGAAGATATAAAAGAAGAAGGACGAGCCGAAGGAATAAAAGAAGGAATAAAAGAAGGTACAGATCTTATTAATCAGCTTATTACAGTATTGATGGAGGCTGGTCGCACGGATGATCTGGCTCGAGCTGCTAAAGACCCTGAGTATCAGAAAAAGTTAATAAGAGAACTTATAGATAAGGATTACAAATAAGTTTTAGTTCATTAAGCCTTATGGGAATAACTTTCCATAAGGCTTTTCTTTTAGGGGCAGGCAAAATAGTGTATTATAGAAAGTGTCTATATTTGCGGTCAATCAGACCTGCGTTCAATATTTATACCTCCGAGGTGAAGGCATGAAAATACTTGTTATTAACGGATCTCCCCAAGGCGAAAACAGTATCACATATCAGACAATGCTATATGCTCAGGCACTTTATGGCAGGCATGAATACAAGGTTATCCATGCAGGAGCCAGGATTAAACAGTTGGAAAAAGACTTCACAGAAGCAGAAGATATGCTCAAATGGGCGGATCTTCTTGTCTTTTGTTATCCGGTTTATACATTTCTTGCACCATCCCAGCTTCACAGATTCATTGAGATTATCAAAGAAAAGAAGATCAATCTATCCGGAAAGTATGCTACTCAGGTTTCAACATCCAAACATTTCTATGATACAACAGCTCACGAGTATATACGCGAGAACTGCCATGACCTGGGACTGTCCTATATAAGAGGCCTTTCAGCAGATATGGAAGATCTTCTTAAGAAAAAGGGTCAGCGAGAAGCAAAGGCATTTTTCAGGCATGTCCTTTGGTCGGTTCAGAACGGACAGAAGGAGATAGTTGCTAATAACAGGCATGAAGCCCCTTTATTAGACGCAACTCTGAATAATATTCCAGTTTTTCAGAAAAAAGATAATATTCATAGAAGTGATAAAGAAATTGCTCTTGTCGATGATTATGGAGAAGAGGATCATACTCTTAAATCCATGATCGACAGATTTGTAAAGACCGTTCCGTATAAAGTAGAAGTAGTAAACCTAAGGGAATTCAATTTCTTTGGCGGCTGTATCGGCTGTTTTAACTGTGCAGCATCTGGAGTATGCATATACAAGGACGGATTTGACGTTCTACTTCGTGACAGGATTCAAAAATCCGATGCCACAGTCTATGCCTTTAAGATCAAGGATCATTCCATGGGCTACAGATTTAAGCTCTATGATGACCGTCAGTTCTGCAATGGTCATCGTACTGTTACTATGGGTAAGCCTGTTGGATATCTTATTGATGGACATCTTCAAGCTGAAAACAACTTAAAGACTCTTATCGAGGGTAGGTCACAGGTTGGAGGTAATCCTCTTGCAGGAGTCGCTACAAATGAGCTTGATGTAGACGCTCAGATAGATATGCTATGTAAAGAACTGGATTATATCCTTGTACATAAATATAAACAGCCCGCTAATTTCTACGGCGTGGGCGGAATGAAGATATTCAGGGACCTTATCTACAAGATGCAGGGCCTCATGCGTGAAGATCATAGATTCTACAAAGAACATGGCTTCTATGATTTCCCTCAGAAGGATAAAGGCATGATAGCCGGAATGTACCTTGTTGGAGCCATGATGAAGAGCAGCTTCTTTAAGAAAAAAGCTGGAAAGATGACTGAAGGTATGCTGCTGCCGTATAAAAAAATAATTGATAATGCAAGAAAAGGAAAATGCTGAGGGTGGATAGATATCTTTTTACAGGTATGAAAAAATGTTTATGAATAATCGTGAGATAAAAAATAAAGATATACAAAAAATATACAAAACTAAGAAGAATGTTGCAATCGGAAAGCTTGATGTATACAATACCAAGACCAGACGGGGGTGAATAATTACGAGCGAGACAGATGAAAGATACAGCGTTGCCGAAGAGGCAATTTTCGATGCATTTTTTATAATCCTTAAGGAAAAAGAGATTGATAAGATCACTGTTTCAGATGTGATCAAGAAGGCGGGACTTGTTAGAAGTACCTTCTATAATCATTACGAGAATATTCCTGCGCTTATTACGGCAGCAGAAGATAAGACTATTGAGAATATATTTACTATGATGGAGAGCTTCCATCCCAAGGATGACAGAGCTATGTGCAAGTCGTTCTTTTTGTCAATTTGTAACTATACAAAAGATAATCTTTTTCTTTCGACGCTCCTTCATAGTCCCAGAGGCGATATCTTTTTTGAAAAGATGATGGGCATGTTCAATAAGTATATAAGCACTGTGCCACTTGACGGATCAAAGCTTCAGAATCCGGAACATGCAAAATATATTATCGCAGGAAGCATCGGTAATACAGTAGGTGTTCTTCACAAATGGTCATCCTCCGGCTTTGAATTGCCGGAAGATGAAGTAGCAGAGCTGTTAACCAAAGTATTTGTTACAGGAATTCTCCCATATTTAAGATCTTAAATAGTTTTGTCTTAACTTGAATTATTCCAATATGCTTTTGTGATAATATTTTAAGCCGGCTCGTCCAAAAGGGCTTTTTGCCTTAAAATCTTCCTTGTTGTATTTCGTACAAATGGATTCTGTCTTACTACAAGGCGGGAGATCTTTCTATATGTGGGCTGAGATCTGTTGAAGTCATCAAGAACCTTCTGTAGTTCTGACTTTACAGTATCCTCATCCCATTTTTTCTTATTGATGATATCCTGATTTGGATAGATCCTTGCTGTGAGGATATTGTCTTCACCTGTTATTACGACTTCATCGATAAGCTTGTTGAGAGCTAATTTGTTTTCGATCTCTTCAGGAGAGATGTTCTCGCCATTTGACAGGATTATCAGATTCTTGACCCTTCCATTGATATATAAGAATCCGTCTTCATCAAGATATCCCTTATCACCTGTGTGGAGCCAGCCGTCTTTAAGCGTTTCAGCGGTTTCCTGTGGCATCTTATAATAGCCCTTCATAACACTTGTAGAGCGGACAAGGACTTCACCATCTTCAAATGATACTTGTGCGTTCTTAAGGACTTTGCCGACAGAGCCGGGTTTGTGGGTAGTCGGATTGTTAGAACTGATAACAGGAGAACATTCTGACATGCCATAGCCTTCATAAAGGTCTATTCCATAAGCAGCAAATTTATCAATATAGTATTCATCAAGATGAGCTCCGCCTACAAATACAGTCTTAAGATTACCGCCAAAGACCTTCTGAGCCACCATCTTCTTAGGAAGAAGCTTTGATACGCTCTCAAGCTTTTTGTAGATAGTTTCAACCATCATAGGAACCATAAGCATGACTTCCGGTTTGAAGAGAGTCATGTTTTTGGCCATATGAAGGAAAGAATCGTTGATGCAGATGGTCGTTCCAAGGCTGAAGCCCTTAAGATAGTCCATTACAAGGCAGAAGGCATGATGTACAGGAAGTACGCTAAGAAGTGTCTTGCCAGGCTCGACATCATACTCAACGGACTCTACATTTGAGATGAGAGCTTTTTGAGAGAGCATGACACCCTTACTTTTGCCGGTAGTTCCTGATGTGAAGATGATCATGGCTGTGTCATCACCTTCATTTCCGGGGACATCATCGGCGTAATCTGAAAGTTCCTTTAGTGTCTTAATACTACTGATTCTATTGTGACGATTTTCGCTGGTTTCATCAGAGAAGTTGGAATAAGTAACTTTGGTTGAGTCTTTGATATCACTGTTTATCACTGAGCTTGCAGAATGACTGTTCACATCTGAACCAGAAGAATATTTTGATAATTCACGCTCAGAAATGCTATGAAGTTTTGGATCGGAATAGACCTTTTTCTTAGAATCAAAATCATTTAATAGATAGATTTTGTTAACTTTAGGACACTGAGCCAGGATCTCCTTGGCAAGTCCCATATTTGATTCTTCAAGAAAGACGCCTTCAGAATCAGACCTTTGTACCAGATCTATAAGATCCTCAGAAGGAAGCAGCGGATCAAGAGGAACAGCCACATTGTTGCCACTTGTGATAGCAAGATAGCTTTCCATCCAGCTTATAGAAGATGTTCCGATAAGGGCAAGGTGGCTACCGTTAAAGCCATCAGCGCTTAAGCCTTTTCTTATCTTGCCAATATTTTCACCAAGCTGAGCGTAGGTGAGCTGCTTTACCTCCTTGCCCTCGGCCCATTTGAGTGCTGGCAGGTCAGAATATTTAGTTGCAGAATAGTCCACTAGCTGTCTAATTGAATTCATGTCTCAAGCCCCCTGGAATACAGTGATGAGTTTTAATGCATCATTTATTGTAGATACATTTGCAAGGCTGTCTGGATCTATCTCCACATCGAAGCTATCCTCCATATCTCCAAGGAAAGACATCAGGTCAAAAGAGCTAAGGCCAAGATCTTCAGAAAGACGCATGTCATTTTTCATATCCTGAGGTGCAATATCACAATACTGAGCCAAAAGATTTTTAAAGATACTTTCTGTTTTCATAATATTTCCTCCTCATTTTTACGCTTATTTTTTGTTTTTTCGATTCTTTGTAGGAATGACTTATTCGATTACTCTAAAACTTAGACCCGTTCAATGATCTCATCCAGTGCCATTTCCGGGGTCTCAACTCCCATAAACAGAATCTTCATCATATAGTAATAGAAAAGTTCCACATCCTTTTCTACAAGATGGGCTGTCTGGTAGTGATATGAGAAGTTAAGGCCGCCATCAGGTGTGTGTGTTACAGTAAGATACATCTTCTTAGTAGCAGCGCCATTTGCATACCATTTGAAATAAAAAGGAATATCCTTAAGATCAGGATTATCTGATGACAGGCTCATGGGCTGATAGGTCAGATAGCAGCTTTCGTATGTGGTATCTTCGGGCGTCCCATAGCGCTTTTTGATCTCATCATATATAAGTTCGGGATCATAGTAGCTGTGAAGATATACGTTGTTTTGATGCTTTTGAACCTGTCTTGCTGCATCTATAAAGCTGGTACTGTTAGGAATTACAGTCCTGCAGGGATACATGATGGTCCTGCTGCCTCCTGATGTCCATTCATCATGGGTGGAGCGTCTTGCAATAAAGTTTTGTATTGATATATCTTCCTGACCGTTATTTACCTTGGACAGATAGGTTCTCATGGTCAGAAGCAGGAGATTGTTAAGTGATATCTGATTCTTTTCACAGAATTCAAATAGATGCTTAGATGGAACTTCTTCAAGTTTATAATCCTTGACAGTAACAAATAGATTTTCTTTTTCAATATCGCAGGAGCGAAGATCTGGATTACCATGTTTTTTTCTGGATTCTTCAAGAGAAGATGGCCCCGTAATATCCGAATACAGTGGTTCTCCGAGGGTATCAAGCTGATCATCCCAGAACTTTTTGGCTCTTTGGAATCTCTTTTCATTGCTGGCTTTTGAAAGGTCAGATTCAAGAACCGTTTCAAAATCTGCCAGGTCCTCAGGATATTCTCTGTCATATTTAAAGTGGGCGTATAGCTTTATGATATCCTCGACCATGACAGCCAGGCCGCAGGAGTCGATGAGTCTGTGATCCATATGAACGAAGAAGCCGTTATAGCCCTCAGGGAGCATGACAAAAAAGAATTCGTACATAGGGATGTCATCGCCATCAAGTGTCGTATAGGCCATGTTTTGCAGAGTGGCGTCTGCCTTTTCAAAAGGTATAGTATCAAGCTTTAGAAGTTTTATTGATCTTGGCACTGTGTTTACAAGATACTGTTTGATCTCGCCATTTTCATCAGGCTTTGTAAAGCGAAGTCCCAGACACTTGTACCTTTTGATCTCCATATTTATGCATCTTTTTAGAAGTGCAAAGTCCATTTCGAGTTTTAGAGCTGCGACAATACTGACTCCTGATACCTGCTGAGTCTTATAAGTTTTGATCCATCTGTAGTGCATGTTCTGCGCAGCAGTTAGCGGATAAAGCTTTTTCATAATAGTGTCTCCTCATAAGTGGTATGCCATTACTATTAATCGCCGATACTTAGAACAACTTTCGTGATTAGTTTAAAGATTTTAATTTATAACCTGTAACTTATCACAGTAAATAAGTTTTTAAAATACCGTTTACGACTTATCAAACACTTTGAGGGAAATTGTCCGAGACTATTAAATATTTTTAACCGAAAAAAGCCCGCCCTCAAATTAAGAGGACGGGCAGGATAGCAGCATAATCTACGATTCAATAGGAGTACTGTCACCTTCCATATCATCAACTTCTTTAAGCGTAAGAGGATAGATAGTTTCATCTGTCATGCCTTCATCAGTTCTAAGATGGTAAGCAGTAGTCATCCTAACAGTTACGCTCTTTCCATTTACGGAAGTGATCTCTTCGACATGTGCTTTTAATTGTTCAGCCAGCTCTTCAAGCTTTTCCCTTGATTCAATAAATATGATGATGCCAAAATAAGCCTCTTTAAGCCTTGAAGCTACTGCGCACTGACTTATTACGTCAATTATCTTTTCACCTATCTCTTTAAGAGCAGCAGTTGCAATCTTGCTTCCGTATGTTTCTTCGATCCTGTGATGATTCTTATTGTGCATTACTATGTAAGCGTAATTCTTGCCAGCTTCGTTGAACTGAGTAGCATAGTCCATCATAGTGAGCATGAAGAACTTGTTGTTCATAAGCCTTGTGGCAGTGTCGACTTTTGACGGGTTAACGAGCTTTTGAACCCTGTAGATTTCCTGGTCTACATCTGCAAAGCTTCCTACAAGACCTACAATCTCGCCTTTGTCATAAACAGGTATCTTATTACAGATGATATTGTGGACGACACCATTTACAATACACTGACCGGGTGCGTTAAAAACTGTCGTGCCCTTGTGAAGGACATCGAGCTCGTCTCCCTGATATGGGCCTTCATCAACATGCCAGTGCATTTCTTCGTCATTTTTGCCAAGTATATCATCCAAAGATTTTATCTCATAAAAATTTAGGAATGATCTGCTGACACCTTTGAACCTTCTGTCCTTGTCCTTCCAGAACAGCTTGTAGGAAGAACTTGTAATAAGGCTATACCACAGCCTTGCATACTCGGCGATAGTCTCATCATTCATGTTGCCGCCTGATTTAAAAGTAGGATAGATGGAATTATCAAGCGACTCCACAAGTTCATCTGCAAGTTTACTAATTATAAACAGATATTCAGTTCCGGATGTTCCCGGGATAGGGAGAAGAGCAAATTCTCTCCATTCGTAGGAACCGTCTTTTTGCTTGATCCTGAAGACCTTTTTGTTAAAACCACTTACATCTGACTTTGATCTTTCCTGGATTCTCACATAATCAGTAAACTCGATATATGCATCACGGTCATCTGGGAATATGCATTCATCTGCAAATGCCCTGTGCCCTTCATCAAAGGACAATGCCTGTTCGGTGACGTCATTAAGGTACAGATAACCGCCAAGAAGAGGGAATACAATATCTTCTTTGTAGTTAATAAGAAGTACTACTTCATGAAGATGATTGAGCTCCCTGAGCCTTCGATCAAGCGAGTCTCTTTCTTTGGTATTCTGGTCAAAAGAGATATTGTTGATGGAAGCCCTGAACAGATATCTGTTCTCATTTTCTGCAAGGTACATGATCTTAAGCTGGAAATAATTACCACGGACAGTATAGTAAAAGCTTTCAAGACTTCTGGTCCTTATGGCTTTTTCCGCAAATTTCCTGTACTGCGACATATACTGCGACTGAGGGTTATAAATGATCTGATCGATTTCGGCAAGATCTTTGCTGACCACAGAGATCTGTTCTTTAAAAGGATCATTCATAAACAGGGTATTAAAAGTATTGCCATCATATTCCACGATCTCAAGCGGACGATCTGTATCAAGCGCAGAGATAGAGGCGATCTCATAATAGTTGTGCCAGGATCTTTTTTCCAAAGGGATGTTCTTTTCCAGCATAGATTCAAGCATCTCATCATAAGGCTGAGGCTTTCCAAAGTAGTAGCCCTGGAACTTGCCGCACCCAATAAGTGTCAGGAAATCCACCTGTTCCTTGGTCTCAACACCTTCGCACAGAGTCTTGACACCAATACGCTTAGCCATATTTATGGTAGAACGCACGATTTCCATAGACTTTTCTGTCATAGCGAAAAGAAATCTCATGTCAAGCTTGATCTGGTCGAAATCATAATCCTGAAGGAGAGTAAGAGAGGAATAGCCGCTGCCAAAATCATCCATCCAGATCTCGTACCCTCTTTGTCTGAATCGTTCGATATTATCCCTCATTAGTTCTTCGTCCTGAGCGATCATACTTTCAGTAATCTCAAAATGAAGATAATCTCTTGGGATGTTGTATTTTTCGATGCTTTTTTCAACTATCTCAAGCATATCGCACTTGATGAAGTCTAGTCTTGAGAAGTTTATAGATACCTGGAACGCGGGTTTTCCACTGATAACATGCTCGTGAATCTCGCGGCAGACTTTTTCAACAATAAAACAGTCCAGCTTATGTATAAGCTCGCTCTCTTCTAAAGCCCCGATAAATTTATCCGGAGACAGGAAACCATGTTCAGGGTCGATCCACCTTGCCAGAGCTTCTGCACTACAAAGCTGCCCTGTAAGTGCTCTTACAACGGGCTGGTAATAGACCTTGATCCACTCATTGGATATGGCATCATCAATATGGGTTATGACATAATCATGTATTTCCTTGTTTTCCGGCACTTTGCCCATATCTAATCATTAACCTCATGTCATGACTTTGATGGTGGAGCTTAAGTTTATTGCATCTAAAATCGGAATTAGGACATTCTTCGTTTAAATATATCGACTAATTTTGCAAAATACATAATCCTTATTGGAAAAAAACCGATAATTTATATGTGATATTTTTGTAAAAAAATACTAATTTGCGTGTTTTTTGATAATCGAATCTAAAAATCGGAGGAAAAGACTATGATCTTGTGGCTCTATCTGTTCCTGATCATATTTATCAACGGCTTTGAAGCGGGTGGCTATCAGGCGAGCATATACAGTATCAGCCAGACCTATGATCTGTCTGTGACCAAAATGGGACTATTTGCTGCTGTAGAGCTTTTGGCAACGATGCTGGCACCGCTTCTTCTTGGAAGTTGGGCAGACAGGACCAAAAAGACCAAGTGTCTTCTTATCCTTCTTGGAATACAGACTGTGTTTTCCATGACTATTTTTTTCCAGAATATAGTAATTGATTGCCTGAACTTGCTTGGGCTTACAATAAGTGCTGATAATGTATTTGTTGCATGTATATGATGTAGGTGCCAAAAGTCACATTTATACGTGACCTTAACATGTATTTTGA
>CAMVNV010000033.1 GCA_947168935.1 uncultured Butyrivibrio sp.
TAAGTTATCAATGTGCATTTTTAGGGTGTTTCTATACTTTTGACACCCACATCATCTTTATTGTTTCTGTATAAGAAGAATAATCAAACTTGGCTTCATCTGTTTCAAGTTCTGCAAGAATGATTTCGGCCCTCTCCACATTACTCTTTATGCTTGAAGCAGACGAAGCTGCAGCATCCATGTTAGCTTTAAGCTGCTCACAGCTACTCTTATCACACATCAGATCTCCACTACACGGCGTGGAATCTGTGTCAGAAGACATTGTTCCATCTCTGAAAATCTGTGGAAATTTGTTGCAGAAATTTTTTGCTTCATATGCCTTTTTCTGAGTTTTCTTTACTGATTCATGAATTGCATCTATCTCTCTCCATGTCTGCGCCATCTTTTTGTTAAGAAGGTCGTCGAGCAATTCTCTTGCCATATCTCCATCTTCACCTTCCCAGACTTCTTCTGTCATTGATGCAAGGTCTTCTCTTCCGTTGTTGATGACCTGTTCTGTCGCATTCATAGCAATCTCATTCTGTTTTCTTACTTCCTCGAGCATATCGAGGTTCATTTTGATTTTTCCTATGCTGTCTCCTCAATGTCTGTATATCTATTTCATCAAATTATTTAAAAGAGCAAAAGGCTCCGATAATATTGTAGTCACATTGGCATCCTGTAACATGATCATCCGACGAAATGCACTTTTTATCTGACGAACGACATAAAAACATGTGCATACCAAATAAACACATATAAAACAACTGGTAAATAAGAGATTTGTCACTTTTGCAAAGCCAATATTTTTACACCTTTACCTGTTCATTTATTTAGCGGATAATGAATAGTTGGAAAGAAACAAACAAATACGGATGATATAAAAAGGGGACATTATGAAAAGAAAACTACTAAGCTTGCTCATGTCATCTATCATGACAATGTCACTACTAACCGGATGCTCAGGATCAGGTGTATCACTTGATCTTTCAAAAGACGACGAAGAAGCATCAGATGATTACAACGATTCAGAAGACACAGATGAATCTGATGATATATCAGAAAACAATTCTTCCACTGACGCATCAAGCGCAGATGATACCGAATCTCAAGCAGATTCTCAATTCGGATCAGAGGGCTATCCATATGAGATAGATCCTTCTGATCCTAATCCCGAAAATCGCATGGCGCATAACATATATCTAGATCCTGACCTTAGCGCAACTTCCGGTGCATTTAGCGCTTACAGTATTGATTTCAAAACATCTGATGATGCCAACAGTACCTACTGGTCACTTTGCAACTGGAATATGCATAATGGCTCCGGAGCATATGCAGGACTTCAGAATGCTTCTAATAACAAAGTTGCCATACTGTCTTTTTGGAAAAACGATCATGCAACAGATTCCGATAAAGCTCTTGCTTCTTTAGTTTATCCAGATGATACAGCTGATACTTTTGACAATGAAGGATCTGGCGTTAAGTGGATAAGAGATTATTCCTGGGAAAAGGATCACTGGTACAGAATGGTTATCAGAGCATTTGATCCTGAATGGTCTGATGGAACTGTCGTTGAAGAGTGGATTCAGGACAAGGAAAGCGGCGAATGGACTCTCTATGCTGCCTATGACACACATATTAAAGACTCCTATCTTGAAGGCAATATGTCCTTTTTCATGGAGAACTTTAATTCCAAAGACTGTAATGAAGTTAGAAGCATGAATCTTGGCAACATCTACGTAATGGAGTACGGAAGTGATAAGTGGACCGCCATTGATACTGCCACAATCAAGATAGATACTCCTGACTTTTACGAAAAAAATGAATATAACAAAAAAGGTGGATATAACTTCGGAGCTGAAGATAACTATTTCTGGGGATATACCTGCGGAAGCGGCGATGATTTTGTAGAAAATGAACCTACGCTTCCTGTCGAGCAAACATACACTGTAAAGATGTCCGACTCAGCTCCTGACTTTGATTTCGCCCACGACTACGGATTTACAGTTGCTACAAGTTCTGAGCCATACTATTCTATCCATGTCAACTGGACCTATTTTGAAAACTATGATGAAGACACATGTCGCGAAATGGGTATAGAACCTTATGAAAATGATGTATATGTAGACGTATCAGATGGAGACTCCACAGTCGATCTTATGTCATTCAGATGCGAGACAGTGGATGCTACAGATACCTATTATGCACTTGTCAACGGCAAAGAGGAAAAGATCTATTCTCATACCGTAAGCGAAGAAGGCTACTTAATTCAAATATTCAGAAATGATCTTACCTATAACATATCCTGGCAGACCAGCACTAATACAATAGACACTGACTGCTATGCTGAGATCAAGGATGCAAATGGCAACGTAGAAGTCAGAACCAGAGATGAATACCTGGCAAGAAGCTACACCGGTGCATGGTACTTTGCTATATGCTCTATTAAAAACGGAGTTGTTGGAGAATTTGATTATTATTGATTCTTGTACTGATCTAAAAAATCTCTGTTGACTTACTACGACTGTAGTAGTATATTTACTATGACAGTCGTAGTATGTCTGTCGTAGTAACTCATAATCGAGAATTACATATGTGCGTAAGATGAGGGTATTTTATGCAAGAGATCAGCAGTGATGTGATCCGAGGTTACAATGATACCATTATCCTCTTTTTCCTGAGAAAAGAGCCATCCTACGGCTACGAGATATCCAAGAACATCAAGGCCGTGACTGACAACAAGTACCTTATCAAGGAGACTACGCTCTACTCTGCTTTTACAAGACTTGAGAAGAACGGCTACATAACCTCCTTTGTAAAGGAAGCCGACAATGGCAAGAAACGTACCTATTACCAGATCACGGATTCCGGCGATAAGTACTATCAGGAAAAATGTGAAGAGTGGCGATTAACCAAGGACGTAATCGAAAGGTTCATTAATTCCTGAACCAAAAATCCAAGAAATCAGTTTTTTAATAATCGGAACAGGGGTATCAATATGGAGACAATCAAGAATTATCTGGAAACAATGTTTTCAAGCATTCCGGACACACCGCAGTCCAGAAAGGCTAAGCAGGAGCTTTTGTCTATGATGGAGGACAAGTACAACGAGCTTATGGCAAGCGGAATGCCGGAAAATGAAGTTATCGGAACTATCATTTCAGAATTTGGAAACGCAGAAGAGCTTAAGGAACTACTGGGTCAGAGTCAGGAAAGCACCGCAGTTGAACTTGTAAAAGACTTTCCAAATGAAAAGGTCATTACCGGAAGACGCATCATATCCACAGATGAAGCTTTACATTACATCTCTGATGTTTCATCCTCAAGAAGCGTGCTGGGGCTTGGAGTATTCCTTTGTATACTTGCTCCCATTGGACCTATACTTGGCTCAGGGCTTGGCGATATCTTCTTCCTTAGCCTGTTTTCAGGTGTATTTACCGCTTTAGGCATTGCGATCCTGTTTTTATGTGTTGCTGTCGGAGTAGGATTTATCCTTGTATCTGCCAGCAAAAGTAAAGCCTGGGAATTTCTTGAAAAAGAGCCTTGTGCCCTTGCATTTGAGGCAGAACCCAGTGTACAGAGCGAGCTTATCAGCCATCAGGAGACCAAAACATTCATGCTGGCTCTTGGCGTACTGCTTTGCATCGTAAGCGTTGTACCAGTTACATTCTTTGGAATCATTTCATTTATTGATTTCTTTACAGAAGCACTTGGACCTGCTCTTATCTTCCCGCTTGTAGGCGCCGGGGTATTCTGTATATTGAATTCCACAAGAACCACCTCGCCTTGCGAGACTCTTCTTGAGCTCAAGAATAAACCATAATCTCACAGAATTCATTTAATATTTGTCAAAAAAAGAGTGCTGAGACGGAGGTATATGTATTGGATAATTTTCTGAATAAGCTTGATAAAAAATATCTTAAGGTATGTCTATATGCATCAATAACCGTTCTTATTACTGTAGGACTCATTCTGCTTCTTATAAGCAGCGGATCATTCTGGGCCAAATTGTGGGAACTCTTTTCCGCAGTACTTAAGCCTATTATAATCGGCGGCATCATCTGTTATCTCTTTCTGCCAATAGTTGAAGGACTTGAGCGTATTTTCAACAGGAAGAAGCGCCATAAATGGGCAAGGCCTCTGAGCGTCCTTCTGACATTTTTGATCGTCCTTGCTGTAATTGGTCTGATACTGACCTTGATCGCTGTTGCCATCTACAAGAATATTGAATCTGTAAATATTGAGTCTATCAAAAATATATTTTTCACATTACAGCAAGACTACGCTTCTATCTGGAAGTTTATAGTACAGCAGCTGGAATCCCAGGGCGTTTCTTCCAGCAATATCAGTCATATCGTGTCTCTATTTACAAATGCTGTGGGGAGCTTCTTCTCAGGATTATTGTTTGGCGTGATCTTCTCAATATACTTCCTGCTTGACTCAAGCCACCTGTCAGGATACTGGACCAGAGCGTTCAGACTTATATTTGGAAGTAAAGCTGAAGACAGACTTGAACTGTTCTTATCAGATGCTGATAATGCCTTCTCAGGCTACATCCGCGGCCAGTTCACAGATGCACTTATAGTTGGTGTCCTTATCACGATAGTTCTCTCTATAGTAGGTGTTCCCTATGCCGTGGTAGTCGGTATTTTTGCAGGTCTTGGCAATCTGATCCCATACCTTGGGCCGGTTGTCGGATACCTCTCACTAGTTGTTGTATGCCTTCCTTCAGGCGCTTACAACAAGATGATCCTGGGAATCATCATATTTGCACTCGTCATGTTTATAGATGGCAACATCATCAACCCCAAGCTCTTATCTGATAACGTCGAGGTTCATCCGCTTCTCGTAGTCGCAGCCCTCATCGGTGGCGGCGCCCTTGGCGGAATCGCAGGTATGCTTATCGCAGTTCCCTGCGCAGCGCTTATCAAGCTGCAGTTTGAAAGATATCTTCAAAAGATGGCGGAGAAGAGAAAAGATGAAGGTGTCGAAGAAGATAATACTTCAGAAGAACCTGTTACCGAAGATGAGTTAACAAATTCGGATGATAACGAAAACGAAGAAGATTAAATGAAAACAAACAGAACTGGTAGCCTCAAAGGTTACCAGTCCATTTTTCAACAAATAAGAGGTCTAACACCGTTTTAGTCTGCTTCGGATTATTTTTATATAGCTTTTACAGTACATGGAATCTAACATCATTTTTTTATAATGACCGATTAACAAACAGCTCAAAAACTTGATATAATAAGCCGTTTGTTCTCAATTAACACACCCATCACTCAAGCAAAAGTCTTCCTGTATCAGAATCAATCCATGTACTAAGAATACCCTTATTGACCTTTTGCATTTTCTTTATTTCCCTTGATGCCCTATAGATATCTGTATCCAAATAATACTTCGCTCTTGTATCTATTACTTCATCTTTACTTATCATCAATGCATTATCATCTTTCTTTGCTAGCATTTTTGAATAATTAGCAAATAATAGTGGACATTGATCTTTCAGAAGTGACGGAATATTGTTATAAACTTTTTTATTAACCATATCGTAAGCAAAATATCCAGTAATCTTAAGATCATTAGGATTTACATAAATATGATTTAAAAAATCTATATCAATGATGGCTCCGTGAATATTTCCACTACCTCCGATAGCTATAATTTGTTCTGAGATTTTTTCTTGAATAGCTGTATATTTATCTAGTGGTTTTTTTATAAAAGCTATTTCATCCAGCATCCTGTCATAATAATACTCTATTGGATAGACCGCTCTTTTAATTGCACCTCCATTAAGCATTGAATTTCTTGTTTTCCCTTTTAGGAAGAAACAATAATAACCTTCTCTTTTTAGCATTATTACAGTGCCTTCTCGATTGTAATCCATCCGAAGATTCTTGGCACGATAAAAATCAATATATTCTCCTTTACTAATTTCATATATACCATCTTCATAATCAGCAAAATAATCGTATTCTTTATCTATACAGAAATATTTCAAAGAAAAATCTTTTCTTCTATAACCAATCTGATTATCTGCGTAAACTCTTGTTATTCCATCGTCATAAAAATAATTATTATGAGAATGGCCGCTCACATAAACAAAATTTGGCATATAGCTATCATTTGTCCAATCCTCTTTGGGTGTATGCGTGAAAATCACTACGTTCTTGTCGTACAAGGCATTACAGACTTTTCTATATAGTGATTCAAACTTCTTACTTTCTAATATTTCACGTTCTCTGGAAATAACCCCTCTGTAAATTCCATTTTTAGCATTAAAACGTTCATTAAGCCCTGAAAATGCAAGTCCACCCAAAATAATAAGATGTGCCTTCTTTAATTTTTCTCTCAGTTTTTGTTCTGATATTTCAGCCAGTGTCTGCTCATCTATTTCATGCACGGTCTCATCAACTTGTTTAAATAAAATACTATTCTGCAAAAAATAGCATCCTGATGCTTGAACTTCTTCCCTATAAATATCTACTATTTCCTCAAAGTTCTTACCAGGAAAGCTCCAGAGTTCATGATTACCAAGAATAAAAATATCATTAAGTCGCTCTTGGCTAAATCTATCGATATCTTTGATATAATCAAGCAACTTAGTATAATACTTAAACTCTGATGAAACATCACCTCCAACAAGTGTAAAATATCTCCAGTTAGGTTTCAAACATCTAGCAATATTACTAATTTCATACTCTACATCCTCTTCCGACTTGCACCTAACAAATCTATGCATCAAATGTAAATCCGAAATATAAAAAACTTTATTAATGTCATGCATTTCATCCAAGGAAAGAGTAATCTCATTATTTCTCTGAAATATAGCTTCTGTCTCAATTTCATAGCCGCTAGATATAGCAAAAGAATAGTTTTCAAGCTTGGGTAGCATAACTTTGGTATATTTCATCCCAAACTTATCCATAAAGTCACTTTTGAAGCGACAATTATTAAGTATGAGACCTGAAATATCTCTTAAATTATAGATTCCATCACATAGCAAGAAGTCCGTTCCTGATAAATCATAATGAAGAAAATATGCAAAATCCGCAAAAAAATCAAATACCTCATCATTTTCATCTATTAAATGCCCATTGTTGTCATACCACTTTTTTGAAACTTCAAATCGCTTGTCAACCTTAGTAGATATTTTTATCTTAAACTTTCTAGTGTCTATCGGCATAATAGTTTCTTCATCAACTATATAACCCGATAGATCCATATCAAGTCTTGCCGCAGAAAGATCACTTCCCGAAAGATCATTATTCAAGAAGCTTGCAAATTCTTCAAACGAATTCATATAACGGATATCTTGAAATAATATATGACCGTTTTCATCTGAGATATAATTCGTTGTTACAACATAAAAATGTGTTTCCTTTTCAAAAAAAGAATACTTTTCTATTGAATAATCTCCGGCTAATTTCTCTGCAAATTCTCTTAATTTACGTTTCCTTTTATATTTCATCTGCTTAGATATCTGAGGATCATATGCATCAATAACTTTTTGTATGCCAAACCTGACAGCTAATTTTTCTGTGTATAATATCTCATCCCTATTACACAAATCCATCAGTATATCAAAAGCTTTAGAATCTGCTCTTGATACAAATTGATCCATTACAATCTCATAATCTATATATTCGTAATTTTTGTTTCTGTAAAACTTCTCTTTAATTGCCAAAAAATCATCACTAGTATTACATGCTAAAAATTTATCTATCCACTTGATTATTTGCTTCTTCTTTTTCTCTATTCTGTCGTATTCATCATCAGCTAACTCATCGATTTCCAAATCATCAATTGTATAGTCAATAAAGTGATCCGAGTTTAATTTATCTATTTCAAGCCCATATTTTTTTATCTGCTCACGACTAAATTCGTACTGATAATAGCAAGAATTTTCGTAAATATCCCCCTTCAAATAATCATAAAATTCTTCAAATGTTTCAAATGATCTTGTCTCTTCTTTATATGCTCGATCATCATCATTGACATATTCTTCAACAAAAAAAATATTTCTTATAACATCATATCCTCGTCTTGCAAAGTACATGATTCCATTTTCAACCGCAGCACTAACAAAAGCTCTAGTCTCTGTTATTTCTTCTGGAATATCATAGTAAGAAATCTTCTTTTTTAAGAGTTGCTTAACATATCTATCAACATCATTTTTCTTTATCATCTTGCTCACCTCCAATAGCATCATTTAAACAATTCTCGGAAATAAAACGCTCCTAATCAGTTTTGATTTTTGATTAGAAGCGTTAGTGTTTGTCTTTGTATTGATTGTATTTGCGTTAACTGTATCTGTATTGGTGTATTGGCTGTCTTGTGTTTGCTGTCTTTGCGTTTGCTGTTCCGATAATTTAAAAATATCAAAAAACTCAGTGGTTTTCAAGATTTTTGTTTTGGAACTTTTGTCTTTTGGTCATGAAATCGTATAATTCCGGTTTGCAAAACACTTGATATTCTTTTCACAATTTGCTATATTATTTTCTGCAGCCAAGGTTACTGCAATCTATCATATCTTTTTTTCTAGGATTTATTCCAATTGGCAGTCTCGCCAGGAATTCCAAGTATGACAGAAACAAAAACATCAAAAGGAGAACTATGTAATTGAAGAAGAAACAAAAAACTGATTTGGAAAACAAAAACCACAAGGACACTGTCTTTCGTATGCTCTACAGGGAAAAGAAAGAGCTTTTGGAGTTATACAATGCCCTGAATGGTACAAACTACACTAACGAGGATGAACTGGTGGTCACCACGTTGGAAGGAGAAACTCTTCTTAACATGAAGAATGACGTGTCCTATATCTTTAATGATGAGCTGAATCTCTTCGAGCACCAATCAACTCCGTGTCCTAACATTCCGCTTAGGGATCTTTCCTATGTTGCAAGTATCTACAGAGAACAGTTTGATATAAGCAAGACGTACAAAGTACTTCCTCTGAAAATTCCTACTCCGAGATTCGTTGTGTTCTACAACGGTACTACTCCCATGGAAGATGAAAAAGTCTATAAGCTTTCGGATATGTTCGAAAAGAAAATGGATACTCCAGAACTTGAACTTATAGTAAAAGTCCTCAATATCAACGAAGGACATAACGAAAAGCTGTTAAAAGCCTGCAAAACCTTAAGGGGGTATTCCATTTTCGTCTCTAAAGTGCGAAAATACATAGTAGAAACAAGATTACAACATGGCAAAGATGATGAAGAATTTCTCTGCCTTCCTGATAACAGTCGTAAAGCTATAATCGCTGAAGCAGTAGGAAAAGCCATCAACTGGTGCATTAAGAATGATGTTCTAAAAGAGTTCTTCCAGAAATACAGAGAGGAGGCTGCTAGAGTGAGCATATTAGAATATAGTGCAGAAAAGCATTTACAGGTAATCAAAGAAGAAGGCCTTGACGAAGGTATTACCGGCGCAGTCGAAATTCTCAAAAAAATGGATATAGATATAGATACCATATCAGAAAAAATCTGTGAGCAGTATCATCTCACTCCGGATCAGGCCAAGAAATATCTATAACACAATTTAAGGCGGTCACAAAGTGGCCGCCCTTTTAACATCATTTTTAATGATACCAGATTACACAATCTTCTTAAGTTGTTCCTCATTTTCCTCTAAAGTTTCTCCGAGAGCTTCAAGATAATTTCTTATCTCTTCAATATACTTCTCTCCGATACTGCTGAGGCTCTTATGCTTGACTGTTACGTATCCGATCTCCATCGAGCTGTCAGTTTCTATCCTGTCATCTTCAAAGGGAACTGCTACGTAGTCATCGCCGTTAAGTTCTTCGCATATGATTCCTGAGCAAAGGGTATAGCCGTTTAGTCCCCTCATGAGGTTGAGCATCGTTGCCCTGTCACAGGCCTTGATGACTCTGTCATAATCTTCTGTGCTGAGTACTTCTTCAGCCATATAAAAAGAGCTTTCATCACCTTGTTCAAAGGAGAGGCATGGATATGCTTTCAGATCATCAAAGTTTATTTTCGTACGGTCGGCAAGAGGATGCTTTTTCCAAAGATACACATACGCTCTGCAATTGATAAGGTGATGAAACTCCAGCTCTTTTTGTCTAAGTAATTTTTTGATAAAGACTCTGTTGAACTCGTTTAAATAAAGGATCCCGACTTCGCTCCTGTTTTTGCTTACATCTTCTAAGACATCTAAGGTTCTACCCTCTCTTATAGCAAGATCATACTTAGCTGTATCGAGGCCACCTGCAAGTTCTACGAAAGCCTTTACTGCAAAGGAATAGTGAAGGGTCGTAACTCCGAACTTCTTTCTGATATCGCGATTTATGCAGTACTTGTCAATGATATCTTCGTACTGGTCATACAGGTGTCTGAAATGAAGAAGCGCTTCAGAACCATCGGGAGTAAGAGATACTCCGTGTGATCCTCTTATGAAAATGATAATTCCAAGCTCTTTTTCCAGATCCTGTATAGCATTGGTAAGTGACGGCTGCGCAACGAAAAGCTGCTCTGCTGCCTTGTTAAAAGAACCGCACTTGGCTATATATATCACGTATCTGATCTGATTGATTGTCATATAGTCCGTCTCCCTCTTCACCCTTTGGGGATGTCGAATTTTTGAAGAAAATTTGCCATCCAGAGAAAAAATATCTCTTTTTTCTCACCACATCTTCGGAAGTCGGATCTTCGTAGAAGATACGCCTTCCAGAGTTATAATTGCCCTCGGCAATTATAATCTCATCAGTTTGCCGGAATTACTGCTCCGTTATACTTCTCTTCAATGTACTTGCGTACAGCCTCTGAACGAAGTGCTGCAACTACTGCCTGAATTGCAGGATCATTTTCGTTGCCGGATGCTACTGAGATGATGTTTGCAAATGGGTTGTTATCACCGCTCTCAGAGAAGAGTACGTTTGAAGTGATTCCTGCTTCAAGTGCCTTGTTTGTGTTGGTAATGAAGAAATCAAAATCATCCTTGGTTGGAATGATCTGAGCAGAATCAAGCTCAACGATCTGGATATCTTTTTCATAAGATGTAATGCTGTCAACAGTTGCACTAAGTGTAGAATCTACGCTGTCATCAAGTGTGATAAGTCCCTGATCCTCTAATATCTTAAGTGCTCTGAACTCGTTAGTTGCATCATTAGGAATAGCTACTACATCGCCGTCAGATATCTCATCTACTGATGTATACTTATCCGAATATGCTCTGATAGGCTCTACGTGAATGTCACCTGCATTAGCTATAGTAAAACCATTAGTTTCATTCTGATCGTTTACATATGGCCAGTGTGCATAGAAGCTGAAATCAATCTCGCCATTCTGTGTCTTTTCAAGTGTTGTGGAGTCAGCAGCTGTTGCTACAAGTACAACCTTAAGTCCTGCTGCTTCAAGTGATGGCTCAATGTACTCAAGAAGCTCTGAGTGAGGTGTAAGATCTGCGATCGCAGTGATCTCTCTAAGGCCATCTGCGTTTACTGTTCCAAGCTGGGACTGTGAGATGTCATAAGCTGAAAGGTCAATTAAAACTTCTTCGCTACTAGCATCAGTACCAGCATTATCCTTTGCCTCTTCACCTGCTGCCTGTGCTACGTTTGTATCTCCTTCACTAGTTTGTGAGCACCCTGCCAGCATTGCTGCTGACACCAGCGCTGATGTTACTATTTGAAGTGTCCTTGTCAGATTTTTTTTCATAATGTTTCCTCCTCTTCCTCGCACCTGCCGAGAGCAGATGCCTTTTAATTAGTATATGTCTCGAAACGCGGTCTCCGATCAGCTGTATTCCCTGGACCAGGATCACAAGGACGTATACAGTTGCAAAGAGAACGTCGTGCTGAAACCTCTGATAGCCAAATCTTACGGCGATGTCACCGATACCGCCTGCGCCAAAACTTCCTGCAAGAGCAGTCATGGATATAACCGAAATGACTGCCACCGTAAATCCTCTAATAAGTGATGGGAAAGTCTCAGGAATGATAACCTTAGTGATTATCTGAAAGTTAGTGCTTCCAAGAGCCTTGGCTGCATCGATCTTACCTTTTTCAATTTCAAGAAGGCTTGATTCAACCATTCTTGCATACATTGGAATGCAGCTCGCCGCGATAGCGATAATGCAGGCATTAGTTCCATAGGACTTTCCAAAGATAAGTCTTGAAACAGGGATCATCAATATGATCATGATCATCTGTGGAAGCGATCTAAGTACATTGATAAATCCCCCCATGCTCGTATACAGCGGCTTTACAGGCGCAAGTCCCGTGGGATTGGTCACTGTCAGTACGATCCCAAGGATCACTCCGAATATCAAAGTTATGACGCTTGCAACCAAAGTCATATAAAGCGTGTCCGATACCGAAGGCAATATACTGTCCCATACTTCCTTGGAAAAAGAAGATATGAATACTTTCCAAAACGGTTCATTAAGCAAGCTCATCTGTAATTCCTCCCTGCCTGATTCTAAATTCCTGCACCATCCCCAAGCTCAGCATGCTGCATCTCATTAAATACCTTTGCAAAAAGAGCTCCGGTCCTGCTTGTAGGATTCCTGAAGATATCTTCAACAAGTCCCTCTTCTGTTATCTCGCCGTTTTCCAAAACTGCCATTTTTCTGCAGGTATATTTGATCGCATCAAGCTCATGTGTGATCATGAGAATTGTGATATTGGTCTTTTTGTTGATCTCCTTTAGAAGGTCTAGGATCTGGATTGTAGTCTGCGGATCAAGAGCAGATGTGGACTCGTCTGATAAAAGCAGTTCAGGATCACCAACAAGTGCCCTTGCAATTCCAACTCGTTGCTTTTGTCCACCGGAAAGACCTCCCGGATACTCTGAGAGCTTATCTGAAAGTCCAACCATTTCTGCTGCCTCAAGGACTTTTTTCCTGATCTCAGACTTTTTGTACCCATCTATTACAAGTGGATACGCTATGTTCTGATACACTGTCTTGGATTCAAAAAGGTTGAAGTTCTGAAATACCATTCCAATCTTTTTGCGCTTCTTTCTAAGCTCCTTGTCAGAAAGGCTCAGTATTTCAGTTCCGTCAACGTATATCTCTCCGGAGTCAGGAGTTTCAAGCCTGTTGATACATCTTGCAAGCGTAGATTTGCCGGCTCCGCTGAAACCGATGACTCCGAATATCTCACCCTTGTTGACCGTGAGATTGACGCCATTTAAAACCTTGATAGGAACGGAATCTTTTATAAAATTCTTATGTAAGTTTTTGATAGTAACGAATTCTGCCATATATCCGCTCCTTTGCTTCCCTTAATATATCGTTTGATGACAGCCGGATTGCTCCGTTTCTTCGAAACTCCCGCAATTCTTGTGTCTTCAGATTGCTTGTGCTTGCGCGTATTCCTCTGTATCTATAAGTCCATGCTCGATAAGGATCTCTTCAAGTCTTTCCTGAGTCATTGGCTTTGGTACTGTAAGGAATGTGTTCTTGTCGATCGCTTCTGCAAGGCTTCTGTATTCATCAGCCTGCTTTGAATTAGGATCATAAGCGATAACAGTCTTCTTATTGATCTCAGCTCTCTGTACGATGTTATCTCTTGGTACAAAATAGATAAGCTGTGTTCCAAGCTCTTTAGCAAAAGCTTCAAGAAGCTCTTTTTCTCTATCTACATTTCTTGAGTTGCAGATGATTCCGCCAAGTCTTACGCCGCCTGTTCTTGCATATCTTGATATACCTTTTGAAATATTGTTAGCTGCGTACAGAGCCATCATCTCACCTGATGCTACGATGTAGATCTCTTTAGCCTTACCTTCACGGATAGGCATTGCGAAACCGCCACATACAACGTCACCAAGAACGTCATAGAATACATAATCAAGATCTTCTGTATAAGCTCCGAGTCTTTCAAGAAGACCGATTGATGTGATGATTCCACGACCTGCACAACCAACACCTGGCTCAGGACCGCCTGACTCAACACATCTTGTTCCGCCAAAGCCTTCCTTCATGATTGAGTTAAGCTCCACATCTCCATCTTCGCGAAGTGTATCAAGAACTGTCTTCTGGTGAAGACCACCAAGAAGAAGTCTTGTAGAATCTGCTTTAGGGTCACAACCTACTACCATTACCTTTTTACCAAGTTCAGCAAGACCTGCTGTAAGGTTCTGTGTTGTAGTTGACTTACCGATACCACCTTTTCCATATATTGCAATCTGTCTAAGCTCTTTCTCTGCCATTTCTCTCTCCTCCTAGCAACGCATCATCTTTATAAATTATTGTTTCAGCAACCTGGAAGTTAAAACTGCTCTGGCAGTTTTAACCTTCTAGCGATAAAAGATAAAATCTTTTATCGCATTATCCATGACTGAATGTTTGTTTTGTATTAAGTACTTTTAGATACACAAGTTTTGAAATATCAATTCCACCCGGAACACCAACTGCATCGGCTCTGCATCTTGAGCAGTGCATGAATACATCTATGTATTTGATCGCTGTCGCTTTTGCTCTTTCAATATCGTGACATGTAGGTGCACTGCACCATGCAAGCTCTGCCTGTGGTATAAGGGGGATAATGTTATAAATCTTGGCTCCCGCCTCTGAAACTGTCTTTGCGATAGTTTCTATATGATCTTTGTTGATCTCAGGAACAAGTACGGTGTTAACCTTAACTGATGTTCCTGCTTCAGCTACTTTCCTAATTCCTTCTAGCTGGTTGTGAATGAGGATCTTAGCTGCTTCCTCGCCTGTATATCTTTTCCCGTGATATACAACTGCGCTATTAAGCTGCGCCTGAATTTTGGGATCTACTGCATTGACTGTAACTGTAAGAGAATCAATTCCGACGTCTATAATCTCATCTGCTCTGTCTGGAAGCATGAGTCCGTTTGTACTCATACATTTGATAAGATCTGGATATTCATCTTTGATAAGTCTGAAAGTCTTAAGTGCAAAGTCTGTAGCGAGTGTATCGCCTGGGCCTGCAATTCCTGCAACGTGGATGTCAGGATTTATTGCAATCGCTCTTCCTACCGCTTCAACTGCCTCCTCCGGTGATATTACTTCGCTTGCCACTCCCGGTCTGTCTTCGTAATCGTTTATCTGTCTGTCGCAGAATTTACATGCTATATTGCAGCCTGGTGACACAGGAAGATGAATTCTTCCTTTATTGCTCTTCTGGCCACGGGCAAAGCATGGATGATTCTGCGTAAGCTCCTGGTAACTTTTTGCCACTATACTGCCTCTTTTCTATAAACCTGCCCTTCACCTGTATTAACAGGATCCTGCGAATCGTCGTTAACAAGTGTCTTGTCAGAATCCTTTGCAAAACCGTCAGCTATAAGCTCTTTAACAATGTTCTCTATAAAGCCATGGGCTTCAAAAACTCTTTTGCCATGCTGTATCATGTAGCCTGCTGCAGATTCACCGATCCTTAGAACGAAGATCGCATCCGTATCTATTAAAAGCTCGTATGCTGCGTCAAATCCGCCTTCGCAGTGGCCTTTGCACAGAGGATTGATCCTTCTTTCTTCAACATATGTAGCTTCCTCTTCGTCTATGTCATATATCTGAAAATACTGTGCTGATCCAAAATGTTCATCAATGTATGCGTTATTGCTGCTGGCAAATGCAACTCTTAATTTTCCCATAATAGCCTCCTTGGGGCTCTCCTCGTTCTTTATGCGAATTTGGAAAGTGTATTACTGTAGATATCCTCGATAAGCCTGAGGCCTCCTGTAAATCCAACATAACCAGTTCTCATGACAAGTCTGTAATCTGTAGGGATCGCTGCTGATATGAAGTCGTAGTTCTTTTCACGAGCTATCTGCTTGTCCCAGCCTGCGCCGATGATGATGCCCTTGCCCTTGTGCGTGATCTCTCTGATCTTGTTCTGGGCCTTACCTGCATCCGGGGAAAAGAAAACCGGTACTTCTCTTTTCTTAGAGATGCTCTGAAGTTCTTTAGCGATCTCTTCCTGATATTTTTCAGGTGTATCATCTACGATGAACTGCTCCTTTGGAATAACTCCGGTTTCATTTATAAGGAACTTTGAGATTCCAAGAACATATCCTGCGTCGTGGATGATGTGTGCGTGGTTTGGAAGTCCGTATCTGAACTCGAGAAGGAATGTTGCAAGGTCCTCAAGCTGAGCGTAGTAGGCATCTGATTCTCTTTTTATAAATCTCTTAGCCTCAACCTCGTTGATGTCAGCGCCCTGCTCTATGGCAAAAGCAATGACTTTATTAAGGAACTTCTCTGTCTCATTTGCGCCTATCGGAATGTTTGGATACTGCACATATGGCTGGCCGTATACATCCTTAAGATGATCGACTATATCTTTTCCATACCATGGAGAAACCAGGATATTGAAGTTTGCTTTTGGTATACTCTGCCACTCACGCACACCCTCTGACTTGTCGCCAAAAAGGATGTTGACCTTAAGTCCGATCGCCTCTAAGAGTCTCTTGTACTCGTCAAGGTTGCCTCTCCAGAACATATCCTGATAAGGGATTGAAGCAAATACATTGACTGTATTTTTCTGGCTTCTGAATGTGGACTCGTCCTCGTACTGACTTACGTACTGATCGATGATGGCATTGACTACCACTGAGTGTGATACGTAGTTGTTACTCTTAAATCCAGGGCTTTCAACATATACAATTGGTTTACCCTGATCTCTGAACTCTTCAGCAACTGACTGTACATCATCGCCTACGATTCCGGCTGTACATCCTGTGAAAATAACCTGAAGATCTGAATTAAGTATTTTGTATGAATTATCTACAAGCTCTCTTAATCTGTTTACACCACCGAATACAACTTCTTTTTCTGAAAAGTTGGAACAAGGTGTTGTGCTACCACCTGCATATCCCTTCGATCTCTGGAAAAAACCTGAAACCATATCACCACAACCTGGTCCTGAATGTAAGATCGGAAGTGCCTTCGGGATAGCAACTACTGTCTGCATTGCGCCAAGAGCACATGTAAATCTTTCCTGTTCAATTATTTCTGCTCCCATTTATATAACCTCCGTCTTAGCTTCTTTAAGGAATGTGTCAGGCTGCTCGTTCATCCACCACTCTGTGTATGGATTTGAAGCATGCTTTGAAAGGTTCTCGATGAACTCAGTATTTTCAAGAGTTTCAACGATCTTCTCACCATAGCTTATGAGTCCTTCGTAACCCATGTTAGCCTGCTCGTCTTCTACAAGAAGTGAAGGAATTCCAAGCTTTGCTGCCCAAAGTGTGATTCCGCCGTGTCTTGCAAGAAGGATGTCAGGACGAATTCTGTTAAGTACATTTACGAATTCAAATTCCTGCTTAGCGCATACGTTGTAGTTAGGAACATCACCGTAGTCTCTAACTCTTCTTTCAAGAAGATCTGCAGCTCCGTCGCCTCCATCGTAAGTAGGATCATGATGGAATACGCTTGCTCCTACAGCTTCCATTCCAAGGTCACCAACTATGTTCAAAAGTGCATGTCCGTGAGCGGAACCTGCTGTTACGTATGCTCTTACTCCTTTAAGTCTCTTACGAAGCTCTTCTATCTTAGGGAGATACTTTTCTTTTTTCTCTTTAATGATCTGTTCAGCTATGTCTTCTTTATGAAGAAGCTTACCAAGTTCTCTGAACCATCTGTCTGTCTGAATGATTCCGTATGGAGCTGCTGTTCTTATCTCCGGTACTCCGTATTCCTGTTCAAGAGCTGCTCCAAGGTATGAACCAAGTGTAGGACAGATCTGAACTGTAGCAGTTGCTTCTGATGCATGGGACAGTCCTTCTACCGTTGAATATGGTGTGATGAGATTAGGCTTAACACCAAAAGGCTTGAACCATTCTGTGAATACATCTGATCCCCAGAAGTTGATGATATTGATAAGACCGTTGTCTTTATGTACCGGTGGCTTTACAAGCTTTCTAACGATTCCGTGATATCCTGCATCAAAACCTGTTGTCCATACTGTTGATCTGAAACCTTCGCAGAAGATCGCTACTACCGGCTTTCCGATCTCTTCCTCAGCTTCGTTTGCTACGCTCTCGATATCATCACCGATGATTGCTGATGCGCAGGAGCTAAGTACGAAGATTGCTGATGCATTTGTTCTTTCGTTAACTTCGCGGATCGCTTTTGCAAGCTTTCTTGCACCGCCGTATACTGTGTCAGTTTCTTTAAGATTTGTTGAGAAGATCTTTCTCTGAGTAGGATTATCGATGCCTCTTCTTGATTTTGCATTTACGTAGTAAGTAAAGTTGAATTCATGAAGACATGATGCACATCCTACAGGTCCATGTATGATAACCGCTGCATCCTGAATAAGAGTAACCATACATGCGGCTTTACTGATCGAACATCCTGCACACTGCTGGAATTTACGATCCCTGTTCTTAAGTCCGCCGCATCCCGATTCGTTTACAAGGCCCTTGGCTGATCCCTGATAACCTGTGATCGAACCAAGTCTTATCTCTCTTATGGAAACCTCGGGAATACTAATATCTAACTTGCCCATTTCTTTCCTCCTGCCTGACTTTTTAAACTTTGATCTTGTGTTGAAAGCACTATATCATTGTCAAAAAAGTTTGAATAATACTTGAAAATTATCTCCGGTTATAGTTTTAAAATATAACTGACGTATTTTTACAAAAAACCCTTATAAAATGCTTATATGTTGTGCATTTTTATAAAGTTTTTTTGTCTTGAATGTATTTTTATACACATTTAATACATTTTAGGGGCATAAAGCTCTTCATTATTGAATTTAGAAACTGATGGATAGGTTACATGTCAGGCGCGGGATGCCTCGATAGCCTGAAGAATATCTCTTACAAGCTCATCTCCGTCTTCGATACCAACAGATACCCTTATAAGACCGTCAGTGATTCCTACGCTGTCTCTTACTTCCTTCGGAATAGCTGCGTGTGTCATTGTTGCAGGGTGGCATACAAGTGACTCAACGCCGCCAAGACTTTCTGCAAGTGCAAAGATAGAAAGTGCTCTGAAGAACTTATTGATATCATGACCTTCTGTAAGTTCAAAGGAGATCATAGCTCCGCCGTTCTTAGCCTGCTTCTGGTTAACATCGTAGCCTGGATGATCCTTGAAGCCCGGATAATATACTTTTTTAACATCCGCATTGTTCTTAAGTGCGTCTGCTATTTTTTCTGCATTGGCAACGTGTCTGTCGAGACGAACACCAAGTGTCTTGATACCTCTGATAAGAAGGAATGAGTCAAAAGGTCCAAGTACGCCGCCTGCTGCGTTTTGAATAAATGCTATTTTTTCGCCGAGTACTGCATCATTAACAACTACAAGACCTGCAACAAGGTCGCTGTGACCTCCAAGGTACTTGGTAGCGCTGTGGATTACTATATCTGCACCATATTCAATTGGTCTCTGGATATAAGGTGTATAGAAAGTGTTATCTACTATATGAAGAAGTCCATGCTTATGGGCTATATCAGAAATTGCCTGAAGATCTGTAATACCAAGAAGCGGGTTAGTTGGTGTTTCAATATAGATCGCTTTTACATCATCTGTGATAGCTGCCTCAACCTTGGCAGTATCTGTTGTATCAACTGAGATAAAACCAATGCCAAAGTTATCGAAGACCTTGCTTAAGACTCTGTAGGTTCCGCCATATACGTTATCAGAGATGATAAGCTTATCACCCTGCTTGAAAAGACTCAGTACTGTTGTGATAGCTGCAAGTCCTGATGCAAAGGCAAAGCCTTGAGTACCGTTTTCAATATCTGCTATTAAAGCTTCTAAGGCCTTTCTTGTAGGATTTCCTGTTCTTGAGTATTCAAAACCCTTGTGAACTCCGGGAATCTCCTGCTCATATGTGGATGTCTGATAGATCGGAACGTTTACGGCGCCTGTAAGTTCATCGCCGTAAATACCTCCGTGGATAAGTTTTGTTTCTATTTTATTATTACTAAATCTGCTGACTGCCATGTTTGTCACCTCGCTATACTAAAATAATCAGAATAATATAATTGATATTTTGATTTTAATTTATGTTCTTCCTGATAGATTGATCAGTTCTATCAGGATTTTTCATTCAAATTGATAGATCTATACTTATTTTTTTAAACTGATTCATTTGATAAACTCATGATCATGATCGATATGATATACCAAATGAATCTTTTCCCTACATATAATTAATATGTATCAAGTGACTGTTCTTACTCATACAGGTGCTCACTAAAATATCTGTCGCCTCTGTCCGGGAATACTGTAACGATGTTCTTGCCCTTAACTTCTTTTGCGATCTGCTTGGCTACATATAAAGCCGCTCCTGAAGAGCTTCCTGCAAATACGCCTTCTGTATGAGCAAGTTCTCTTGCCTGGCCATAAGCCTGATCGTCATTAACCTTTACAACTCTGTCTACAAGGGACATGTCCATGGTGTCAGCAATAAAGTCATTACCAATTCCTTCTATTTTATAATCAGCGTGCTCTCCTCCTCCCATAGTTGAGCCCACAGGATCTGCCAAAACGGCAATGATATTAGGATTCTGCTCCTTAAGATACTTAACTATTCCTGAGAATGTTCCGCCGCTTCCTGCTCCTGCTACGAAGTAGTCGATATGTCCTGACATATCCCTCCATATCTCAGGACCTGTTGTTCTATAATGAACAGCAGGGTTTTCAGGGTTTACGAACTGTCCCAGCTGGACAGCTCCAGGTGTAGATGCTACAAGTTCATCTGCCTTTTTGATCGCGCCCTGCATACCGCCTTCTGTAGGAGTATTTATAATCTCAGCTCCAAGCATTCTCATAAGGGTCTGCTTTTCAGGAGAGAATTTGAGAGGAACTACGAATATTACTTTATATCCTTTATTAAGGGCGCCAAATGCTACTCCTATTCCGGTATTCCCCGCTGTGGCCTCGATGATCACGCTACCGGGTTTTAAGATTCCTCTTTTTTCTGCATCCTCCACCATTGCCTGTCCAACTCTGTCTTTAACACTTCCGCAAGGATTGAAAAGCTCCAGCTTAGCATATATATCTGATGTAACTGTTTCGTCTGCCCGCTGAAGCTTGAGCATTGGTGTGTTTCCTATTGCGTCCTTTAATGATTCATAATATTTCATACTCTCGTCCTCTCCTATATATCATATGTTTCTTTTAGCCAAGTGCTGCCTTGATTTCGTCTACCTTGTTAAGCTTCTCCCATGTGAAGTCTGCGTCATCTCTTCCGAAGTGTCCGTATGCTGCAGTCTTCTTATAAATAGGTCTTCTAAGATCCAGAGCATCAATGATAGCTTCCGGACGAAGGTCAAATACCTTCTCTACAACCTCAACAAGTTTTTCATCTGAATACTTTCCTGTACCAAAAGTATCAACTGAGATAGAAACAGGTTCTGCAACGCCGATCGCATATGCAAGTTCGATCTCAAGCTGATCTGCTGCTCCAGCTGCTACAAGGTTTTTTGCTACCCATCTTGCTGCGTAAGCTGCGCTTCTATCAACCTTTGTCGGATCCTTACCTGAGAATGCTCCGCCGCCGTGGTGACCAGCTCCTCCGTAGGTATCAACGATGATCTTTCTACCTGTAAGACCTGAATCTCCGTGAGGTCCGCCGATTACGAAACGTCCTGTAGGATTGATAAAATACTTGGTATCTTTATCAAGAAGCTCTGCCGGAATAACAGCTTCGATAACATATTTCTTTACATCTTTATGGATTGTTTCCTGAGATACATCAGCGCTGTGCTGAGTTGAGATTACGATGGTATCGATTCTCTTAACTTTTTTGCCTGAGTCATCGAACTCGACTGTAACCTGGCTCTTACCATCAGGTCCGAGGTAAGCGAGTGTTCCATCTTTTCTGACCTTGGCAAGCTGTCTTGTAAGTCTGTGTGCAAATGAGATTGCAGGTGGCAGATATTCAGGTGTTTCGTTAGTTGCATATCCAAAGATGATACCCTGATCTCCTGCGCCTGTTCCGTAATCCTTGTCAGCACCTTCCTGCTTGGACTCGTATGCTTTATCAACACCAAGTGCAATGTCTGCTGACTGTTCATCGATTGACTGAAGAACTGCAATGGAATCTGCATTGAAGCCGTCTTCATTATTGGTGTAACCGATCTCTCTGACTGTCTCTCTAACAACCTTAGCGATATCAACATATGCTTTGGTTGTGATCTCACCTACGATAAGAGCAAGTCCTGTAGCAACGGTTGTCTCAGCTGCTACTCTTGATTTAGGATCCTGTTCAATAAGTGCATCGAGTATTGCGTCTGAAATCTGATCTGCTACCTTATCTGGATGTCCTTCAGTTACTGATTCTGATGTGAATAATTTTCCCATATTTGTCTCCTCCTTCTTGCCTTGTGACCGTGTTTTTTGTTTTCATACTTTTCCGCTAGGAATTGAATGATTGTATATTAGCACCCGTTTCAAGGTTTGTATAATAGTTTTTACCTATAACAGGGTATAAGCTGTTCTTATATGGCTATAGAATGGGGACTTTCCAATGAAAGGCGCACCATCTGGCAAATGAATCTGTATGCAGGCATCCATTCGCTTGCCGGTCTTGTGCAACAAAAAACTCCTGATACAGTCTCACGACCATATCAGGAGTCTTATTATCCTTATATGAATGCTATGCACGGATGTATTGCGCACATGTTTAGAAATTCATGGATGAATTTCTATGTGCTGATTATTTCTCTGCTCTTGCCATTGCTTCTTCGAAATCTCTTGTTCCTTCGAATACGTTGTTGGAATAAGGATTGCGTCCGGCCTTGATAGAGCGCTTGATAATAACCATGATGCAGACTACGTTAATTACTACAGACAGGATAGCTACTACGCCCTGTGTTGTAGGATCAGCAGTTATACCCATTGATGCAATGGCTTTACCTGCTTCAGCAGTCTTACCTGCACCTGAATTGTAAATAGCGATTGCCTTCTCATACAGATCCATTGTAGTAATGCCAGCTTCTGTTGCGCCGCCATATACTCTAGGAAGAGCTGCTGCAAATGTACCTTTAAGCTGGAAGAGCGGTACAACCTGTGCCCACATACACCAGATAGAAAGTGTATTTGCACGGTTCTGGATCCAAGCGCCCTTGTTCCAGAATGCATTTGCAAAAGTAGGTGCAAGAAGAAGTGCAACACCACAGTACCAGCTGTGTGTAGGAAGATTGAGATATGTGTACTCAAAGTTCCAAACATCATATGCAAGGATGAACCAGATAGTCATATCAGGCCAGAGCATATCACTCTTATTCTTATCATTTGATGTAAAGAGCTTTACACAACCTGTCATACAGAAGATGTTGATCATACCTGCGATACAGTTGAGAATGTTCCACCATCCGCCGTAGATGAATACGCCTTCATTGGAAGCCCACCATGCACCTGCAAGGTTTCCTGAGATCTTATATGCTGCCATTGCAGATTCAAGATCTGAGAAGTTAGCGATCATGATGTTGATAGCTACGATAAGCCATGGCCACCATTTGAACCATTCCTTCTTACCAAGGCCCCATTTATACTTGATCATCATGAAGCCGACGCAGCCGATATCAGCAGCATAGAGTTTGAAGTAATGGAACCAGCCGTCCATGTATGCCATGGTCGGGTTTGCGGTATAACCAAAAGCGCCACAGTGAATAGCTATGAAATATACTGTCAGGATTGCAGGAATGATTACAAATACGATCATTCCACCGATCTTAGTGCGACGTCCGATCTCATTGAAAAGGATCAGCCCTGCGAAAACAAGAAGCCAGCCCAGAAGCTGCATCGACGCACTAGATGAGTAAAGCTGAAATATCATATGTATTTCCTCCTCATAATGAATTAATGGAAATAATTAAGCCTGTAAATAAATTATAAACATTTTATAAACGTAATTCAATCAATTAATGCTCTGTATTGAGATTATTGCGCATATCATTTTTTAAGGCGCTGAATTTTACAGCATCTGCTTCACCTGATCTTAACCAAAGAATTGTTTTTTCCTTTTACTTAATGGGGTATAATCCAATTGTATGATAAAAAAAGACGGAGGATGATTATGCTTTATAATATTTCAAACGAAGAACTTACCGTATCCATAGAAAGCTTTGGCGCTGAGATCCGCTCGGTTAAAGATAAGTCTGGCCACGAATATATGTGGCAGGCTGATCCAACATACTGGAAGCGCACCTCACCTGTTCTTTTCCCACTTGTTGGTAATTATAAGGATAAAGAATCAGTATATAACGGTAAGACTTATGAGCTGTCCCAGCACGGCTTTGCTAGAGACATGGAGTTTCAACTTGTAGACAGTTCCAAGGATAGCATAGTATTCCGACTTGAGGATAATGAAGAGACTCTTAAAAAGTATCCATTTGGATTCATGCTTGAGATTGAATACGTACTGACAGGAAGACAGGTTGCTGTTAACTGGCGCGTATCAGGTAAAGACCAGGATGTGATCTACTTCTCAATCGGTGCTCATCCTGCATTTAACTGCAAGCTCGAGGATTCCTATCTGACATTCTCTAAGGAAAAAGGAGCTTCAGCAAGCGCTCCTTCTAAAGAAAAACTTGTTTCATATGTGCTTAATTCAGAGGGTCTTATTACTTCTAAAACTAATGAATACGCACTTGATGATGGAAAGCTCCATCTTTCAAACGAGCTCTTTGCTGGCGATGCCCTTGTAGTTGAGGATGTTCAGGCAAGAAGCGTATCCTTATTTGAAAATGGAAAGAAAATCGTAACTGTAGACTTCGACGCACCGCTCTTTGGCCTTTGGTCTCCTGCCGGCAAGAATGCACCGTTTATGTGCATAGAGCCTTGGTATGGCAGAGCTGATGGGGAAGACTTTGATAAGTCTCTCGAAAACAGAAAGTATGGTAACACACTTAAAAAAGATGAAATTTTTGAAGAAAGCTATACAATGACTTTCTGATATTTCTTTTACATTGTGGTGCCCCGCCTGTATAATGCAGGCGGGGATTTGTTTTTTGATTTTCTATATTATCTATTTCTGTCCCTGGAGGCGTTTGGTTACTGCGATCGCAGATGGTGTTATTGCAAGTCCTTCTCTGGATGTTTCGCGAAGGCACTCTGGGATCTGCTTACCTATTCTGCGCATGGAATCTATTACTTCGTCTGGTTCAATTGCACTTCTTATTCCAGCTATTGCCATCTGTGATGATACAACGGCGTTAACTGCTCCTGATACATTACGCTTAATGCAGGGAACTTCTACGAGTCCTGCTACAGGGTCGCAGGTAAGTCCGAGCATGTTCTTAAGGGAAAGTGCTGCTGCATGGACTATCTCTTCATTGTTACCACCTTCAAGATATGTAAGAGCGCCTGCTGCCATGGCACTTGCTGAGCCTATCTCTGCCTGGCATCCACCGCCTGCTCCTGCTATGCAAGCAGTAGCTGCTATAACTTCTCCTATTCCAGCTGCTACGTAAAGTGCCTGAGCTATTTTTTCCTCAGATACTTCTTTTTGCTCTTCGTAAGTTAAGAGGACTGCAGGGATTACGCCACAGGAACCTGCTGTAGGTGCTGCTACTATTCTCTTCATACAGGCATTGGATTCGCCCATCTTGATTGCTTTTTCCATAACTTCTACAAGATAGTCACCGATTAGTCTGTTCTCTTTCATTCTGTACTGATGAAGCTTCTCTCCATCTCCGCCTGCAAGGCCGCTTGCTGAGCGAAGGGTTGGATCATATTCTTCATCGGCTGTTCTCATGGCACGAAGCATGACGAGCATTTCATTAAAGCTTTCTTCTCTGGATACGTTGCGCTCTTTCATATCATCAAGCATTACAACTTCCCAGAAACTTACATTGCGCTCTTCTGCCTGTTTGATTATATCTGTTAATTTTGCAAAACTCATTGGCTCATCCTTCATCCAAACTATAGTAGATAACTTTAGTAATACCCTCAAGGTGGGCAAGCCACTTGACTGACTCAAGCGGAACTTCCTTATCACACTCGATTACCATAGCTGCCTCACCGCCTCTGCTGGATCTATATAGCTGCATGGTGGCAATATTGATAGCCTTGTGGGCAAGCATACTTGTAACCTCTGCTACATGGCCGGGCTGATCTACGTTATGAACTATAAGTGTTGGGTAGTCTCCTGAGAAGTTAGCCTTAATTCCGTCTATCTGGGCTATGTTAATAAGGGAGCCTCCAATTGACTCTCCTATTACTTCAAGCTTTCTTCCTGATACACCTTTCAAGATAAGCTGGGCAGAATTTGGGTGTGCTTCTGCAAGATCTGCCTCTCCAAAGTTCAGCTTCATTCCTGCTTCCTCAGCGTATTTAAAGCTCTCCGGGATTCTTTTATCATCAGGCTTCATTCCAAGAAGGCCAGCTACAATGGCAAATCTGGTGCCGTGACCTCTTCCTGTTGCAAGAAATGAGCCATACAGGTTGATTGTAGCTTCTGCTATGGGCTCACCCATGAGCTTTCTTGAAACATATCCGATTTTTACTGCTCCTGCGGTGTGGGAGCTTGATGGGCCAACCATTATGGGGCCGATTATGTCAAAAAGGTTCAATTTGTGTCTCCTTAATTAAGTAACTCGTCATTAGGACTCACATATATTATCACATTATTGCTCTCAAAGATTAAAAAATTTCAATCTTTCACCTACTTTTTTCACTTCTATCATAAAAAAAAATTTAAGGGAACAGCCCCTAATAAATATAGGTTCTGCTCCCTCTATCTTTTCACATATTATTTATTCTTCATCTACATTAACGGATACAAATGAAAGCTCAGACTCCTCACCTTTATCCAAAATACTTAAAAGCCTACATGCCGGTCCTGTAGGATGGGTACGACCAAGTTCCCACGCTTCAACAGTCTTTTTAGACACACCCATATAATTTGCAAATACAGTCTGTGTCATTCCAGCTTTGTTGCGTATGCTCTTGATCTGACTGTTCGAGTACTTAGTTATGGGGGCGATTACGAATGCAGTCTTCTTAGCCTTACCAACACCCTTTTCATAATCTATAGCTTCTTGTAATCCTTCACATAAATCTTCAAATAATGAACTCACGTTCTGTCCCTCCTGTTTTTGGCAGCCTCTTCCTTGAGGGATTTTACAAGCTTCTTCAGAATCTGTTTTTCATTTGGTGTAAGATTGTCCTGTTCATCTTTGGTAAAAGCAGTGATAAGATATATCACTTCATATTCTTCAAAATCAGTATAACAGACTCTTACACTTCCTCTCTTACCCCTGTTTTCCAAGGGGAATCTTACCTTACGTATTCCTCCAGTGCCTTCCATCACTGGTCCGGATAGCGGATCTTTCAACAGCCATAACTGAAGTGCTGTTAACTCTTTATCCGTTAATCCTATTTCTTTCCATCTTTTAGTAAATATGGGAACTTCTATAAAAGTTCTGCTCAACATATAATCTTCTAGTCTCATATCAACAATATACGCCCTACAATGTAGGGTGTCAATAATTATTATCTTATGACATCTTGATAATGTGTAGAAAAAAGAGGGCTGTGAAATCCACAACCCTCAGTATAAATAACTGCTATAAATTTTTACTTGATCACAAACGTTGTTACCGAGCTCGCCTTAAGTACTGCTGTAAATGACTGCTCATTAGATGCTGATGTAAGGTCGATACAATCAGAAACATCTGCCCAGTTTTCGCCATCTGCCATGGTTCCGCTGGTTCTGGTGACTGTAACTGTCTTGTCAGACATTTTTCCCTCAAAATCAGAGAGGTCAAATTCCCATTTGACGTCGTCTGGTCTTGTGTTGATCGCAACTATTACGATAGAGCCGTCTGCCGGATTATAGGCTGCTACTGCATAATCGTCTGCGCCAATGATGCAGTATCCTGGTCTAATGTATCTTGTAAACTGGCCAAAGGCATAATATTTTTTGCCAAGAAGAAGTTCTTCGGTGTCATGGTCAGCAATTGCAATTCCCCAAAAGGGAACGCCTGACTCTATTATCTTGTCAGCTTCAGCTCTTGTGCAGGTGTCGAACTTATTATCCTTGTCGACATGAATATCCACTGCATCCCACATGATCCATGCTGTTGGCATCATGCCATTTAAGTCTCTTATGATCTCATCGGAAAAGCCAAGAGCCGCCTGCATTCCTGTCTCTTCCATACCAATTGAATAGGTCCCGTCAACTTCGCTCATCCAAAGATTTACGCCTTCGGTCTCTGCAAGGGTCTTAAGGGTGCTTCGCTGTGTTCCCTGATAAGCGTGAGTATCGATCCTTGTAACTACATCTTTGGCTTCATCTGCAAGGGTTATGTATGACTGATATGCAGAATCTATGCTGGTTTCATCTGTTCCGCAGATCACAATGTCAATGCCTTTTTCTTGTAACTGGTTATTAAGTTCAACCAATATCCTAGATTGAGACTCACCTGGTGAAAAATGGCATCCTTCCTGCTTGGGACTTAAGTACTCCCAGTAGCTTGTTGCGGGCTCGTTCATTGGAGATACGCTCTGGAAAGTGATCACACCCTCTTTTGCCCAATGCTCTATAACGTCAGCCATATAGCAGGCAAAAGCTGTATAAGAATCTTCGCGAAGGTTGTCAGCTGAAGGGTCCTCTCCTCCTGAACTGCAGCCGCTAACTGTCATGAAATATGGCGGTGAATTCGAAAATGCTTCAGCGATAAATTCTTCTCCGGCAGCATCTGCAGCGGCTTTTAAGATATTCATCTGATTCTTGTCAGCTTCCCAGTCATAGTTCCATGCAAAGCCGCATTCAAAATCAGCTCTGTCAAAATTCTCTTCGTAGTACTCCTTGGAATTAGCTTCAAGGTCGATCTTAGTCACATCAGTGCAATAGCCAGGGACTATAGAGTCATAGCGCTCGATGTGAGATTTATGAAGGAAAGGATTTTCATCCTGCAAAGCTTCTATCTCTGAATCTGATAAATCGCATACGTTGTCACCGCCGCCAACATTGTATCTTCCGATAGTCATGCCAAGACCGTTTACCGGGTCAAAAAAGGCTGTGGCAGCCTGACTTGTAAGTGCTTCGCTATAGCCGAGCCTGTTAGCC
>CAMVNV010000034.1 GCA_947168935.1 uncultured Butyrivibrio sp.
GAGTTTGAAATTATTATTTTCAAACGCAGTAGTCATTCGGTTCACTCGCGACATGAGGTGATTATGATACATACAAATGAAGATACAATTGCTGCAATAGCGACTGCAGCCAGTGATGCAGGTATAGGAATAATACGTGTGAGCGGCAGTAAAGCTGTAAGCGTTGTATCATGTTTTTATCAGAACTCAAAACATGAATATGACCTTGAACAGCATGCAAACGGAACTATCCGCTTTGGATATTTTTGTGATGCAAAAGGTAATCTTATAGATGAAGTCATGGTATCAGTTATGAGAGCTCCTCATTCTTATACCAAAGAAGACGTTATTGAAGTTAATACTCATGGCGGAACCATGGTCATGCAGAAGATCCTTCACGAACTTATATCTGATGAGAATGAATGCCGACTTGCAGAACCAGGAGAATTTACAAAAAGAGCTTTCCTTAACGGAAGAATTGACTTAACAAGAGCTGAAGCTGTAATGGATATTATAGAGGCTAAGTCAGAATTTGCCTTATCTAATTCTGAGAAGCAGCTTCGCGGTGATATGCGAAACATCATTGTAGATATGAGAGCACAGATCATTTATGAGATGGCTTTTATCGAGTCTGCTCTTGATGATCCTGAAAATTATGATCTGACAGATTATTCATCCCGGATCATGCCAATGTGCGACAAACTTATACGTAAATGCGATAATCTTCTAAAAAGTGCTGATGAAGGTAGAGTAAGGGCAACTGGTCTTAGTACAGTTATTATAGGTAAGCCCAATAGCGGTAAATCTTCACTTCTTAATGTACTTACAGGTGAAGAGACTGCGATCGTTACTGATATTGCAGGTACTACAAGAGATGTTATTGAGCATGACGTTAAGATCGATAATATACTCCTTCATGTAATAGATACAGCCGGAATCCGCGATTCTGCTGATAAGATAGAAGCTATAGGTGTTGAGAAAGCAAGAAAATTCGCCAAAGAAGCTGAACTTATTATATATATGGTAGATTCCACTTCACAGGTCGGCGATGAAGATATAGAGATTCTCACATCTGTAAAAGATAAAAAGATAATCGTCCTCCTTAACAAGACCGATAAGGAAGATGAGATAATAATTACAAAAGAAAATATACAAAAGCTATTGGAAACTGTTGGTATTAACACTAGCATTCCAATTATCACCACATCTATGATATTAGGAAACGGAATAGATGATCTAAAGAATGCGATCAGCGATCTTTTCTTTAATGGTAAGCTTGTTCCGGAAGATGAAATATATATTACTAACCTTCGTCATAAGCAGCTTCTTGAAAAAGCTGACAGATCTCTTAATCTTGTAAGAGACTCTATTGAACAGGGACTAAGCGAAGACTTCTATACAATAGATCTTCATGATGCATATGAAAGTCTCGGTCTTATCATAGGTGAAGAAGTAGGCGATGACCTTGTAGAAGAGATATTCTCTAAATTCTGCATGGGTAAATAACTCATTATTAATATAGAAGCTAATATTTTTTTAAATATAGAAATACCATTTATATATTAAGGATAATTATGATTAATACTGTATTTGATAATGTTGATGTATGTGTAATAGGTGCCGGTCACGCCGGATGTGAAGCAGCTCTTGCCTGCGCACGTCTTGGTCTTGAAACAGTTGTATTTACTGTAAGCGCCGACAATATTGCTTTTATGCCCTGTAATCCTCATATCGGAGGATCTTCCAAGGGACATCTCGTAAGAGAGATAGATGCTCTTGGTGGAGAGATGGGCAAGAATATAGATAAGACTTTCCTTCAGTCCAAGATGCTTAATGTATCAAAAGGACCTGCAGTACACTCACTTCGTGCCCAGGCGGACAAGCTTGCATATTCTCTTCTTATGAAGAAAAAGCTTGAAGCTCAGGAACACCTCACGATCAAGCAGACAGAAGTAGTTGAGCTCATAACAGAAGAAGTTACACCTGATACAGTTGATGCTTTTGGTACTAACCTTAGTAAAGAAGGCTATAAGCACAGAATTACAGGTGTAAAGATTGCTACAGGCGGAATATATAACTGTAAAGCTGTAATTCTTTGCACAGGAACATACCTTAAAGCAAGATGTCTTTGCGGAGAATCCATAACCTATACAGGACCTAATGGAATGCAGCCTTCTAATAATCTTTCTGCTTCACTTATAAATGCAGGAATCGAGCTTAGAAGATTTAAAACAGGAACACCTGCCAGAATGGATGGCAATACCATTGATTATTCCAAGATGACAGAGCAGTTTGGTGATACACCTGTTGTTCCATTTTCATTCTCAACAGATCCTGCTGAGGTTCAAAAGCCTCAGGTTTCATGCTGGCTTACATATACTAATGAAAAGACTCATGAGATCATCAGAGAAAATATCGACAGATCACCTATGTATTCAGGAGTCATCGAAGGTATTGGACCAAGATATTGTCCTTCAATAGAAGATAAGGTTGTTAAATTCCCTGATCACGACAGACATCAGGTGTTTATTGAGCCTGAAGGAACCTTCACTAACGAAGTTTATGTAGATGGTATGTCATCTTCAATGCCTGAAGATGTTCAGCTTCAGATGTACAGATCTGTTCCAGGACTTGAGAATTGTAAGATAGTAAAGAATGCTTACGCTATCGAATATGACTGCCTTGAATCAGGACAGCTCTCACCTGTTCTTGAAGTAAGAACCATTAGAGGATGCTTTAGTGCAGGTCAGTTTAATGGAAGTTCAGGCTACGAAGAAGCAGCAGCCCAGGGACTTTATGCAGGAATAAACGCAGTAAGACAGCTTACTGGTAAGCCATATATCACTATCGATAGAAGTGAAGGTTATATCGGCGTACTTATAGACGACCTTGTAACCAAGGATAATCACGAACCATATCGTATGATGACATCCCGTGCTGAATACAGACTTTTCCTCCGTCAGGACAATGCTGATCTTCGTCTTAGGAAAAAAGGTTATGAAGCAGGACTTATAACTCAGGAACATTATGACTATCTCCTTCTTAAAGAAAAACTTATCGCAAGCGAGATAGAAAGACTTAAAGCTACAAGAGTTGGTGCAAATGCAACTATTCAGAACTTTATGACAGAGCACGGCTCATCAACATTAAAAACAGCCTGCACACTTGCTGAACTTATCTGCAGACCAGAACTTTCTTATGATATTATCAGCGAGATCGATCCAGACAGGCCCCAGCTTACAAAAGATGTTACCGAACAGGTTGAGATCAATATAAGATACGAAGGCTATATCACCAGACAGGAGTCTCAGATTGCAGCATTTAAAAAGCTGGAAAATAAACTAATTCCTGCTGATATTGATTATGATAAGGTCTCAAGCCTTCGAATAGAAGCAAGACAGAAACTTAAGAAGTTCAAGCCTATAAATATTGGTCAGGCAAGTCGTATCGGCGGAGTTAATCCTGCAGACGTATCTGTTCTTCTTGTATATATCGATTCTGTTTATAAGAATGACAAAGGATAAACCAGCTCTTAATATTTGAAGTTTCGTGTGAAAAAATTTATAGATATGATATTTTTCACATGGCTTCATCATGAGGATTACTATGAACGACTACAGTAAGATGATCAGTGATTTCAAATCCATAGGTATAGAATTATCTGATCACCAGATTGAACAATTCGATAAATATTTTAATCTGCTTGTAAAATGGAACGAAGTTATGAACCTGACAGCCATCACTGAATTTAATGATGTATGTCAGCTTCATTTTGTCGATTCCATTATGGCAGCGCCTTATTTTGATTTCACTAAAGAAGGATTATCTCTTATCGATGTTGGAACCGGAGCAGGCTTTCCTGGTATTCCACTCAAGATAGTATTTCCTTCTTTGAAAGTTACCCTTCTTGATTCGCTTAATAAGAGACTTAACTTTCTTAATGAAGTAATTGCAGAACTTGGTCTTAATGAAGACGGCGGATCAATTGAAACTGTTCATGGAAGAGCAGAAGATTTTTCCAAAGCAAAAGGCGGAGTTTTACGTGAAAAATTTGATGTTGGAACTGCAAGAGCAGTTGCAAATATGTCTACACTTTCTGAGTACATACTTCCGTATGTAAAAGTTGGTGGTTTTTTTGTTGCGTACAAAAGCAACAAAATTAATGAAGAAATCGATTTGTCTAAATCAGCTATAAAAACTCTTGGCGGTACCATAAGCTCTGTAAATAATACATTCTTACCGGGTTCTGATATAGAAAGATCTATTGTAATTATTAACAAATCAAAACCAACTCCAAAAATATACCCCCGAAAAGCTGGACTACCTTCTAAACAACCTCTATAATAAATAAGAGTTCAATACGTGAATCTAAATTCAATTTCTTTGTTTCACGTGAAACATTCCAATTTTTTGTTTTGTAATTCCAAAAAAGCACAAAACTTTGTTTCACGTGAAACAATATAATCAATATTTAGTATAATTGCCCGTGAAACATTATCAAAAAACGTTAACTGTGCCTTGTGAAACAACGTACAGATTCGGGAGATTATAAATGTTTTCAATGTTTTTAGCTCCACGGGATTACCAAAAACCAAAGAAAAAGACCAAAAAAGTCAAATCTGTTGATTTTTGGAATGAAGATTCCAAATAAAACCACGAAAAAATAATCGCAGGCGCCGTTTGCGATTGTTTTTGTGCTTTTTACTATGTTGTAATTTGGAATCAAAAAAATAAGTTCGGCGCAGAAATGGGAGATATATGGGAAGAATTATAGCGGTAGCAAACCAAAAGGGAGGAGTTGGTAAGACTACAACTTCTATCAATCTATCAGCAGCTCTTGCTGAAGAAAACAAAAAAATTCTCGTAATCGATGCAGACCCCCAGGGAAATACAACAAGCGGATTCGGGTTAGACAAAAATGAAATAGACAGAACAATCTATCATTTGATGATAGGAGAAAGTACTGTAGACGAATGCATTCGTCATAATATTGTCGAAGACCTTCCTGGAATAGATATCATTCCTTCTAATATTAATCTTTCAGCAGCAGAGATTGAGCTGATTGATATTGAAAAGAAAGAATATATCCTTAAAAACGAGATCGATAAAGTTAAAGACAGATACGATTTTATCATTATCGACTGTCCACCATCACTTAGCATGCTGACAGTAAATGCTATGACTACAGCAGATAAAGTACTTGTTCCGATCCAGTGCGAGTATTATGCACTTGAAGGATTAAGTCAGTTAGTTCACACAGTAAATCTTGTAAAAGAAAGACTCAATCCAAGGCTTGAAATGGAAGGTGTTGTATTCACAATGTTCGATGCAAGAACAAACCTTTCATTACAGGTAGTTGAGAACGTAAAAGATCACATCGATGAAAATGTGTTCAAAACAATAATTCCAAGAAACATACGACTGGCAGAGGCTCCAAGCTACGGACTTCCAATTAATTTATACGAACCAAAATCTGCAGGCGCAGAGGCTTATAAATTACTTGCAGAAGAAGTAATTGCAAACGAAAGTTAAATTAGGGAAACGGTGAAAAACCGGAACGAAAGGGAGAAATATGGCAGTTAAAACAAAAAGAGGTCTTGGAAGAGGACTTGATAGCCTCATACCGGCAGGAGAATCAAAAAAAGAAGAAACAAAAACTACTACTGTTATTAAAGAAGAAAAAACAATAACAGATCTTGCAAAACAGGTAATAAAAATAACCAAAGTTGAGCCTAATCACGAGCAGCCAAGAAAACAGTTCGATGAGGATGCTCTTGCAGAACTTGCAGAATCAATCAAACAGGTTGGAATTCTTGAGCCGCTGCTCGTAAGATCAAGAGATGATCACTTCGAGATAATCGCTGGTGAAAGAAGATGGAGAGCAGCAAGAGCAGCAGGAGTTAAAGAAGTACCTGTCGTAATAAGAAACGATCTTACTGATCAGCAGATCGTAGAGATACAGCTCATTGAAAACATCCAGAGAGAAAACCTTAACCCTATTGAAGAAGCTAAGGCCTTCCACAGACTCATCACAGAGTTCAATCTCAAACAGGATGAAGTTGCAGAAAGAGTATCTAAGTCACGTGTAGCTATCACAAACTCAATGAGATTATTAAAGCTTACTGACGAAGTACAACAGATGATCATCGACGGTAAGCTTACAAGCGGACATGCAAGAGCCCTTATATCAGTAGAAGATAAGAAGCTTCAGATAGAGCTTGCAGAAAAAATCTTTGATGAAAAGCTCAGTGTACGTCAGGCTGAAAAGCTCGTTAAAGATATAGGAAAAGAAAAACCTGCTCCAAAGCAGCCCGTTGTAATAGACAAGAACCTTGAAAACATATACAGAGATCTCGAAAGAAAATGTAAGGAAAAGACCGGAACAAAGGTTGCTATTACACCTAAAGGAAATGAGGGCGGCGGAAAGATAGAGATTGAATTCTATAATAATGACGACCTTGAGAAGATAACACGTATGTTACTTCTGTGATCGTGAATTATATAATTCAGCAAAGATCATTCCAATAAAAGACACCTAATATATATTATTGAACCAAACATAAAACTAAATAATTAAGAAGGAAAAGCAGATGAACAGTAATATATTAAACTATGTGGGACTTTCAAACTTAGATCCCGGAATATATGTAATAGCTATAGCAGTACTTCTCTTATTAGTCCTTATTCTTTTGATCTGCACAATAAAGCAGGGAAGAGAACTGTCTCTTATGAAGAGAAGACTTAAAAAGTTCATGTCAGGAAGAGATGCAGAAAGCCTTGAAGAGCAGATCATAGAGCTCTTTGAAGATAACCAGTACATGAAAGCAGCATCTGATAAAAACAAGAACGACATCATTGATATCAACAGAAGAATGAGACACTGCTTCCAGAAAATAGGAATTGTAAAGTACGATGCACTCAATCAGATGGGTGGCCAGCTCTCTTATGCCCTTGCCCTTCTTGACGAAGAAGATAATGGATATATAATAAATTCAGTACACGGCAACGAAGGCTGCTATTCTTATACTAAAGTTGTAAAGAACGGCAGATCCGACATAGAGCTTGGAACAGAAGAAAGAAAAGCTCTTGAGAGCGCGGTAATGGGCTCATAATAAAGAAGAAAGATATAACAATTATTATATTAATGAAACGGAGATAGTCATGATCGATATCAAATTTTTAAGAGAAAATCCAGATGTTGTAAAAGAAAACATCAAAAAGAAATTCCAGGACCAGAAGCTTGAGCTTGTAGACAAGGTTATTGAGCTCGACAAAGAGAGCAGACAGATCAAGCAGGAGTCCGATGATCTTAGAGCAAGCAGAAACACAATCTCCAAACAGATCGGCGTCCTTATGAAGGAAGGCAAGAAGGAAGAAGCTGAGAAAGTAAAGGCAGAAGTTACCAAGAATGCTGAAAGACTTTCACAGCTTGAAGAGAAGCAGAAGGAAGTTGATGATCAGATCCTTAATATCATGTATCAGATTCCTAACATCATCGATCCTTCAGTTCCGATCGGTAAAGATGATTCCTGCAACGTAGAAATAGAGAAGTTCGGCGAGCCAGTTGTTCCTGATTTCGAAGTTCCATATCATACAGACATCATGGAGAGATTCAACGGAATCGACCTTGATGCAGCAAGAAGAGTAGCAGGTAACGGTTTCTATTATCTCATGGGCGATATCGCAAGACTTCATTCTGCAGTACTTGCATACGCTAGAGATTTCATGATCGACAGAGGATTTACATATGTAATTCCACCATATATGATCCACGGCAACGTAGTATCAGGCGTTATGAGTTTCCCTGAAATGGATGCCATGATGTACAAGATTGAAGGCGAAGATCTGTATCTTATTGGAACATCTGAGCACTCAATGATCGGAAAGTTCATCGACCAGCTTCTTCCTGAAGATGAAATGCCATACACACTTACATCTTATTCACCTTGCTTCCGTAAGGAAAAGGGTGCACACGGTATCGAAGAGAGAGGTGTTTACAGAATTCACCAGTTCGAGAAGCAGGAGATGATCGTTGTCTGCAAGCCTGATGATGCATGGAACTGGTACAACAAGCTCTGGCAGAACACAGTAGACCTCTTCCGTTCACTCGATGTACCTGTAAGAACACTTGAGTGCTGCTCAGGAGATCTTGCTGACCTTAAGGTTAAGAGCTGTGACGTAGAAGCATGGTCACCTCGTCAGAAGAAGTACTTCGAAGTTGGTAGCTGCTCTAACCTTGGTGATGCTCAGGCTAGACGTCTTAAGATCAGAATCAAGAGCAAAGATGGTAACTATTTTGCTCATACACTTAATAACACTGTTGTTGCTCCACCTAGAATGCTCATCGCATTTCTTGAGAACAACCTTCAGGCTGACGGATCTGTTAAGATCCCTGTTGCTTTAAGACCTTACATGGGTGGAAAAGAAGTTCTTATTCCGGAGAAATAATGCATAAATTTATGAGAGCTGTCGGCCTTGCAGGATTGCAAGGCCGTGGTGCGCTCGAGAAGCTTTTGGAATATTGCGTTCAACATGCTGACGAGCGAGATTATTATAAAAATGAAGATGATGAAATATTCGCACAGTTCACTAAAGAATTTGCCCCTGGACTGGGAGTAGTAGTCTACGGCCAATTTAAGAGTGACAACCATTTTATATATGAATACTATTATCCATATATAAATGGTGGAGTGATCTCATCATCAGAAGACATAACAGTAGAGCAGCATGCTGCAAATGATTCTTATGCCGGAGTCTGTGATGATCCAAGAGTAGGGATCACTATGATATTCTATCTTCAGAACATGATGGAATACCTGAAGATCACAGATAATGGTCAGAAAAAGACAGAAGGAACAACTGTAAACCTGTCTGCTCTTTCAGTTCAGGGAACAATTATGCTCCCTATAGCCAAGACACCTAATCAGAAGAGACTTCTCAAAAAGAAACGTCAGGCAAGAACAAAACTTGTCAGTTCAGCTAGAAACGGGGATGAAAACGCTATAGAATCTCTCACACTTGACGACATGAACATCTACACAACCATCTCAGATAAGATCCTCAAGGAAGATGTATATACTCTTGTAGATAACTACTTCATGCCCTACGGTGTTGAATGTGATCAATACGCAATAATGGGAGAGATAACAGATTACAGACTTACCATCAACACCTATACCAAGGAACCTGTATATATCTTAAGTGTCACCTGTTCAGATGTCGAATACGACATAGCTATAAACCGAAAAGATCTTTTGGGAGAGCCGGCAGTTGGCAGAAGATTTAAAGGAAATATCTGGCTTCAGGGCCACATTAATTTCCGTAAATAGACGTTCATAGAAATACATCCTGTATTTCTAAACATGTACAGGATACTTCCTGTATTTCGTACATTGAATTACATCCCTGTAATTCAATACATGTACTGGATACTTCCTGTATCCACCAAAAATATGATTGAAAAATTTCGTTTATTATGTTAAATTGTAAAAGTGCCTTTTGTAATAAAGAGGCACTCCTACGTTTGGGTAGCTCAGCTGGATAGAGCGTCCGCCTCCTAAGCGGAAGGTCGGGGGTTCGAATCCCCTCCCGAACATTTAGTTTTATCTGTCGTAATTTTCATTTCTAGTACATCTTAGGTTTTTCTATATTATCCGCAAATTATCAGGCAGTAAGAAACATACAAATCTTGAATCAGAGATTTAATAATGCTCATAAACAGGGGAAGTTCGATATTATCGAACGTTTATTTGCTTGCGGGCAAAATGATCATTTCATTTTGTCTTTGTGATTCTCTGCATAAATTCAAGAAATATAAAAAAGAAACAGGGGACAATTATGGGGGATAAAAAGTTTCTTGCATACAATAGCAATAATGATCTGCAAAAATTCTTAAAAGAAACTGCTTTAACATATGTTAATTTTAGGTATAATTCAACATATGAGCTTGAAGTATGTAATGATTTAGTAAGCATTTATAAAAGCCTTAACGAGAAGGTTTCCAGAGTAGATTATTGCTGCTTTTACATTGAGGAAGAAAGTGAGTTTGAAATATACAAACAAATAAAAAAGGAATTTCCAAATCTTCCAGTTCTTTTGTTTGCATATGTCAAACTCGACCATAGTATATTTTTCAGACCAGGTCTTTTTCCAGAATCACTGATCAACGTTGATATTGATCCAGAAACTAATGCAAAAAATATAACTGATAAGGAAATGGCGATAGCCAATTTGAAAGAGTTTCTGGACAGTTATCAGCCTGACGAGCTTAATGATCATCGAAAGAGCATCCTGTCAAAACCTGATAGAAGCAAAATCTTCCTTATAAGCGGAGAAGAGATCATAAGCGTAGAAAGCGTTAAGAAATCAGGAAACAGATTGCAGAAAATTCTCACAACAAGAGGTGTGTTTTTTTGTAAACAAAGTATTTCCGAAATCGAAGAGAATTTTGCTACAATGTTATACAGGTGCAAAAGAGATGCACTTATCAACAAAAGCCTGATCGTAGGATGTAATGTAAATAATTGGGAGATCGAATTAAGTTCAGGTGATTGTAGTTATACCGTTAAAGCATCAAGAGACAAGTTCAATCAAATACGAGACGCCTACGAAGTCTTTTTCAAAAATGCTATAGCGTGTTAAAAATATAAAGGTCATGAGCTGCTAACAAAAAGGCAGAATGGAGATTAACATGAACTGCACTAACTGTCAAAGAGAAATACCTGATAACATCAAATTCTGTCCGCATTGCGGTCAGCCCGTTCAGATTAATAAGCCAAAAAGAAAGGGCAAAAAAGCTATCATTGCTCTGACACTTGTATTTGTCCTTGCGGCTTCTTTATTAGGATACAAGCTTTACAGTTCACGCCGCAAAGTCGAAGATTATGATCCGATCCTTGATTATCCGTTTATAAATGGAATCACCTACTGTGAGGATGGCGTTATTTACGTTGATACAGATCTGACAGATGATACAGCTCCGTATATTTTAGGAACAGAAGACGAAGAGCTCGTAGATGCGTGCAGCTTCAATTACCTCTCAACCTTCAGTCCATATACCGACATCATTTATTATATAGCTGACCTTGAGGAAAAAAAGACCGAGGTTTGTGGAAAATTATATCAAGTAAATACCAAAGATCTGACTGAAGACGCAGATGAAAACAGAAAGAAATCTAAGTTAATAGCAGAAAATGTCAGCACATATTTTGTTTCCTCAGGAGACGATCATGGTGTTATGTACCAGAATGTTGAAGAGGAAATGTATTTTTATTCAGATTATGGTAACGAATATCTCATGGATGTAGAAGATATAGCATATATGTACTGCATATATAGCCACGAAAATTCACATATCTTATTGACGCTTAAAGAAGGTATAAGTACAAGTTCATTCGGAATATATCTTGGAAATGCATATGAAATGTACCATTATGATTCTTCAACAAATAAGCTCAGTATTATCAATGATGAGATAGCTTTCCCATTCGGTACCTACAATAAGTTTGTATATACTAAAAAAATTGATGGAAAGACACCAAGACAGGACCTTTATTTATCTGAAATAACAGCTGATGGTATCAAGACAACCAAGATAGACGAAAACATAGCAAACTTAAACAAAACATCTATTACAGATGAAAATATCCATATTAGCTACGAAAAAGAAGGCGATCACCCTGATGATTATACAAAATTTCTTTTTACCTATGATAATGGAAGCATCCATGAGATAGGTGAAATAGATCTTACCACAATTGAATCAGAATATGTAACTATCTTTGACTACTACGAATCAGAAGATCAAAAGCAGGATAATGAACAGTATTACACAACAGGTACAGAAGAGGTCTACAAATCTCCATTTAAAAAGATAGTAGATATCCAGGTGGCAAAAGATACGGGCAAGGTCCTGGTCCAGGCACAAAATGAAGATAAAGTTAACTGCGTATATCTATGTGACGTGGAATACGGCAAAGAATTTACAAATATCCAAATGATAGCATACAACGCCTGTGTATCAGGAGAATATTTTAATAAAGAGCTATTTTATGTGGCTGGTGAAAAAACAAGAAATCTGTATGTACAAGGAGATGATGAGTATAATCTGTTGATACGTGATATTCCATCAGATTCAACCATCACAGTAAAGGTCACTCCTACAATAGAGGATAAAAAATACTACTTCGTAACTAACCTTCTTGATTTTGATAATAATTCAACTATCTATGACCTATATTTAAGAGGTGACGACAAAAGTATTAGTAGAGTAGAAACTATGGTTGAAGAAATTTATAGTACAGGAAAAGGCGCTGTATATACTAAAAACAAAGCCCTGTATTATTATGGTGCAGATACTCAGGAAGTAGAGATAATAGCTGACAGTACCTACTATTATGAAGTAGCCAACAAATACGAAGCCTCTGTTATATTATCCACATATATTTATTAAATTGATGATAAGCGCACAAAGAACTGGTGAATTTTGGAATAGCATTTACTTATGGTGTAAATTGGAATGCCTTCCAAAAACCACCATATCTTGTATAAAAATATTTTCCAAATACAAATTAACGGCTTGTCACACATAAAAGTATTGTTTATAATTAAAATATGGTGAAGAAGAAAACATTTGCAGATCTATCTAATAGAATGCAATTTCAGACAAAGGCATGATGCAGGGTTCTCCTGCGTCATGCCTTTTGCGCTTTTCTAGGGGAGCGTTTTTCTTCTGATAATAGGGAGATTGGAGGAATCTGCACGTATGAAGAAGACTTATGTAATCGACACAAATGTTCTGATTCAGGCTCCGTACGCGCTGGAATGTTTCGAGGACAACAACCTCGTCCTTCCACTGGTAGTACTTGAAGAGCTTGACAGACTCAAGAATGCAGATGGTGAGAAAGGAGCTAATGCAAGAGCAGCAGTTCGTTATCTTGAAAATCTCAGGATGACAGGAGATCTACTGAAAGGGGTTGATTTAAAAAGCGGCGGAAGCGTTCGCGTAGAAAAGAACTGTGTCAGCGTAGAACTTCCGGAAGATCTGCCGGATGACAAGGCAGACAACAGAATCCTCCAGGTTTGTAAAGGACTTGTGGATGAAAAGAAAAAAGGCGACCAGATAATCCTGGTAACCAAAGATCTTCTTCTGAGGATCAAAGCTCATATTATTGGTATAAAAGCCGAAGACTTCACAACAGAGCAGATCACAGATGAAGACGAACTCTATACAGGACGAAACGAAGTATTCGTACCTGAAGATGCGATCGATAGTTTCAAAAAAGATGGGATACCTGTTGAATGTCTGTATGATACAGATGAACAGGGAAAAAAGATCGAACTTATTTTTCACGAAAATGAATTTGTAATATTAAAGCCGGACCAGTCAGACAGGAAGTCACTTCTTGGACGTATACATAACGGCAAGGTTGTACCTCTCAAATACAAAAAGTGTAAACCTTACGGCGTAACTCCAAGAAATGTAGGTCAGTACTTCATGCAGGAAGCCCTCATGGCAAGCGCTCAGGAAGCACCTCTTGTAATAATCAAGGGTATGGCAGGAACAGCCAAGACTTTCTATTCACTAGCAGTAGGCCTTGAGAAGGTCTTCAACAACGTAACCGGAGAATACAGAAGGATCATAGTATGTCGTCCAAACGCACAGTTTGACGATGATATAGGATTCCTCCCCGGAGATGAACAGGAGAAGATCGCACCACTCATGAGACCTATCATCGACAACCTCGAGCAGATTCTTGATTCAGACGATGAGCAGCGCTACGGAGATGAAGAGCAGCTCTCCGACAAGATAGCTGAGATCTTTGACAGGGGTATCATTCAGACAGAAGCACTTAACTTCATCAGAGGAAGATCAATAGCCAAGACCTACCTCATTATCGATGAAGCTCAGAACATGACACCTAATCAGGCGAAAGGAATCATCACCAGAGCAGGTAAGGATACCAAGATAATACTTCTTGGAGATCCAAACCAGATCGATAAACCTTTCCTTGATAAAAGAACTAACGGCTTATCCTATGCTGCTAAATGCATGAAGAACAGCCCGTACTGCTGGCAGCTCACATTATCAGCAGAAGAATGCGAACGTTCTATGCTGGCTATGGATGCCATCAAACGTCTTTAAACAGTATTAAAAAAGAACAATATATACTTTAGATATACATTATAAAATCAAAATCCAATTTACTGCTCTGAGTAGCAGCTTTACAAATTAGAGCCCGCAAGAATGCGGGCCGCGTAAATGAGCCTGTATCTGAAGATACAGGCTCATTTAACGTCCAAAGCCAGAAAAGACCAATATTCTAATTGATAACTATACTGAATATCGTTAAAATATATGATATAGACTTTTATGTCACAGGGAGTGGGGGGCTTAAATGATCAAAAAAAGACTGATCGAACTTCTTTCAAGTGCAGTTAAATATATTAAAGAACAGGTTATTTGGAAAGTTTTATCACTTATAAGTCAGATTGTCATAGTAGTCTGCATCTCTCAGATCCTATCAGATGTAGTTACATCCAGTTCGCTCCTCATATCAGGAAGCGAAGCGCAGATTAGCGCCAAGGCATATATCAAATATATAATCCCTGCTATTATATGTATAATCCTCAGATTCTTTTTTGACCAAAAGGAATCAGAAAGTGCCTTTTATGCGAGCGCAGATGTAAAATCCGTTCTTAGGGAAAAGATATACTCTAAACTCCTAAGTCTTGGTTCATCCTATAAAGAAAAAGTATCGACAGCAGAGATAACCCAGCTTATGACAGAAGGTGTAGACCAGCTCGAAACGTATTTTGGTCTATATCTGTCACAGCTTTTCTATGCCATGATAGCTCCTGTGATTCTCTTTGTCGTAACCGCAGCTATCAGCTTCAGGGCAGCTATCATACTTCTAATATTCGTTCCACTTATTCCCATTTCAATCGTAGTAGTCCAGAAGATCGCCAAAAAGCTCCTTAGCAAATACTGGGGCATGTACGCAACTCTTGGCGACAGCTTCCTTGATAACATCCAAGGTCTTACAACTCACAAGATATACCAAAACGATAATATTGCTTCAAATAAGATGGATAAGGAGTCAGAGCATTTCAGGAACATAACCATGAAGGTTCTGACAATGCAGCTTAACTCAACAAGTGTCATGGACATCATGGCATACGGCGGAGCGGCAGTAGGAATCATTGTAGCCTTGTCCGAATACTCAAAAGGTCATATTAGCCTTGCTGGAGCACTTATAATAATCCTCCTTGCTGCAGAATTCTTCCTTCCAATGAGACGCCTGGGTTCATATTTCCACATCGCCATGAACGGAATGGCTGCAAGTGATAAGATTTTTGGCTTCCTTGACCTTGAAGGACCAAGCGTTGGAACAGAAGCTTATCCTGAAGACATACATAAGATCACCTTCGACAAGGTATTCTTTTCCTATGATAAGGAAGAGAATCTTACGGATGATGGCATAACAGATACCGCCCTTGGCCCCTCAGATAATCCTGATGATATAGGACTTATCAATAGGGCAAAAGAGAAAAAAGCTGTCCTTAAGGGTGTGACCATGGAAATCCCAAAAGGAAGCTTTACCGCCATCGCAGGTGTATCCGGAAGTGGTAAAAGCACCATTGCATCTCTTCTTATGGGAAGACAAAAAGGTTACAGCGGCTCTATTAAGATAGGCGATACAGAGATCAAGGATATTAAGGAAGAAGAGATCTTCAAGAATATAACCTTCGTATCTTCTAATGCAGTTCTATTCAAAGGAACGATCAGAGAAAATCTGGCCATCGCTGGCGAGAATATTTCTGATGAAGATATGCTCTCAGCACTTAAGAAAGTTAACCTTACGTCTATTTCGGAAGATACGAATATCCTGGATGAAGCTCTTCTCGAAAACGCATCCAACCTATCAGGTGGTCAGAAGCAGAGACTCGCAATTGCCAGAGCTCTTCTCCACGGAACAGATATTTATATCTTCGATGAAGCAACATCCAATATTGATGCAGAGTCTGAAGAGATGATCATGCAGGCCATAAGGGAAATTGCCAAAGATCACACAGTCATCCTCATAACCCACAGACTTGCCAATGCCATAAACGCTGACAACATCTATATGTTAAAAGACGGAGTTATCTTTGAAAGCGGAACTCACAAAGAACTTATGGACCACTTTGGAAGTTATTCGCTTTTATATAACGCTCAGCAAAAACTTGAAAACTATAATGGCGGCAAGTGTAAAGTTTCTGAACTTCCGGTTCATAAAAGACCAGCAGGACCAGAAACAAATGCAACCCTTGAGATCAATTCAGTAGTTCCGGGAGCTTTAAAAGATACTGATAGCAAAAAGAGACGAAGCGCAATAACCCTTATGCAAAAACTTATCGTTTTGGTTAAGCCTCTTTTGCCAGTTATGCTCCTTGCCATAACCCTTGGAGTATTAGGTTTCCTGTGCGCGACATTCCTTACAATACGCGCAGCAATGATACTTACAGGAAGCGGAGCAATAGGCGGATCTGCAATAGGCGCAATAAATCCAAGCGCTATAACATTTACAAAAGCTGCCGCTATATCCCTTATAGTGATGGCAATTTTAAGAGGACTTCTTCACTACGGCGAGCAGTACTGCAACCATTTCATAGCATTCAAACTCCTTGCCATAATAAGACATAAGGTCTTTGAAGCACTCAGAAAGCTTGCACCTGCTAAGCTTGAAGGTCACGACAAGGGCAACATAATTGCAATACTCACTTCTGACATAGAGCTTTTGGAAGTATTTTATGCCCATACCATATCCCCCATTGTCATCGCAGCTGTTATGTCAATCATCATGGTGATCTTTGAATGGAGCATATATCCAATTGCCGGAATCATCGCGCTTATAGCCTATATCGCAGTTGGATTCGTGATCCCAGTGATCAACGGAAGACGCGGAGCCGATACAGGTATGAAGTACAGAGATAAGATTGGCGACCTTAATTCATACGTCCTTGAAAGCATGAGAGGACTTGATGAAACTCTCCAGTATGGAAATGGTATACAAAGAAAACAGGAAATCCGTGACAGATCAGCATCTCTAACTGAGATCAAGAAAGTCCTTACGGGATATCAGGGTGACCAGGGCGCTATTACAGGCATGACAATCCAGATATCAACGTGGATCATGCTCCTTGCCGTTATAATCGCAGGCGCTGCAACCTTTGAAAACACAGGACTTGAAATAGTAGCAGTAGTTACCATCATGAGCTCATTTGGACCAGTGATCGCTCTTTCAAACCTTTCCAATAACCTCATGCAGACATTTGCAAGTGCTGAAAGAGTTCTGTCTCTTCTTGAAGAAGCTCCTATGGTAAAAGAAAACACAGATGGCCAAAAGCTTTATAAGAAAGCAGAACATATCTATACGGAAAATCTGTCTTTTTCCTATGAGAATCAGCCTGTACTTGAAGGCTTGTCCATAGGCTTCCCTAAAGGACAGATAGTAGGAATCCACGGACCATCTGGATGCGGAAAATCTACACTTCTAAAACTCCTTATGAGATTCTGGGACCCTGAAAGTGGAAACGTAAAGATCATCGCAAATGAAACTGATCCTGATGTAGTTAGTAAAGATAATCCTGATCCATCAGATAATCCAGATACTAAGGATTCAAACAATAAGGCTCCAAAAATAGCCAATACTAATTCGAAAGATAATTCTGATGGAAAAGATGCTTCTGATGCAAATAAAGAATCTTCATTAGGAGAAGGCCAAGAATCTGCTCCATCTCCAGAAGAAATCAAAGAGCCTGAACCTCCAAAGCCAATGACTGCCATAGAAATGCTCAAAGCTATGCAGGAGAAGGAAAAAGAGAAGATAAGGATCCAAAAAGAAAGAGAAAATGCCTTCATAGAAAAGTCAAAAGCATTGGCAAGGCAAAAAGAAAAAGCAAGAAAACTTGCAGCGCTTGAAGCAGAAAAGATTGAAAAGCAAAAGCGCATGACGATCGAAGAAAGAATCAAGTCTCTTCGTCCAGCAGATGAAGATGCAGAACGATCAAAAGACATAAAGGAAGTAAGGACCAAGAGCCTTAGATCTTTAGAAGCATATGTAACCCAGGATACTTATATCTTCCATGACACAATTGCTGAAAACATAAGAGTTGCAAAAAGCTCAGCAACACAGGAAGAAATAGAAGAAGCTGCCAAGAAGGCATCAATTCATGACTTTATCATGAGTCTTCCTGATAAGTATGAGACCAAGGTTGGAGAACTTGGGGACACACTTTCAGGCGGCGAGCGCCAGAGGATCGGTATCGCAAGAGCATTCCTTAATGATGCTGACATAGTTCTTTTGGATGAACCCACAAGTAATCTCGACAGCTTAAATGAAGGAATAATCCTTAAGTCCCTCAAGGAAGGTGCTGGAGATAAGATCATAATCATCGTATCTCACAGAGATTCAACAATGGCTGTTGCGGATAATGTTTACAGTTTTGAGTAAGCGAAATTTAGTATTGTTTTTTTGACAGTAATGCTTTAATTTGCTACAATTACCACAGTTTTTTATGCCTTGGAGCGATCTACATCTTCCGAGGCATTTATCTAAATCAGGATTTTTTTCTTAAAAAAATTCAAGCATATTTATAATTATGACACAGTTACTGCCGTGCCTTTACATGGCAGAGAGTGCCGGAATGGAGATCGAAATGGAATACAATCCAAAAGCCATAGAACCCAAGTGGCAGAAATATTGGGAAGAACATGAAACCTTCAAAACAGATGTTTGGGATTTTTCCAAGCCTAAATACTACGTACTTGATATGTTCCCGTATCCATCAGGCGTAGGTCTTCACGCAGGACATCCAGAAGGATATACAGCAACAGATATCGTGTCCCGTATGAAGAGAATGCAGGGCTACAACGTCCTTCACCCAATGGGATATGATTCCTTCGGACTTCCGGCTGAGCAGTATGCTGTATCAACCGGTAATCATCCAAACGGATTTACAGAAAAAAATATTGAGACTTTCACAGGTCAGCTCAAAGAACTGGGCTTTGACTATGACTGGTCCAAGATGGTAAAGACATCTGATCCTTCTTTTTACCACTGGACACAGTGGATCTTCAAGCAGCTCTACCTTGATGGATATGCCAAGTATGTAGACATGCCTGTTAACTGGTGTGAAGAGCTTGGAACAGTTCTTTCAAACGACGAAGTTATCGATGGTAAGTCAGAGCGTGGCGGATACCCTGTAGTTCGTAAGAACATGAAGCAGTGGGTTATCGACCAGCAGGCATTTGCTGAAGAACTTCTTTCAGGACTTGATGAGATCGACTGGCCACAGTCTACAAAAGAGATCCAGAAGAACTGGATCGGAAGATCTGAAGGTGTTGAGGTTGATTTCAAGATAGTAGGCGGCGGAGAATTCTCCATCTACACAACATGTATAGAGACAATCTACGGTATCACATTCATGGTACTTGCTCCTGACGGACAGACAGTTCAGGAACTCATGCCTAGAATTGAGAATAAAGAAGAAGTTGAAGCTTACATCGCTGAGACTCTTAAGAAGACAGAAATGGACAGAACTGAGCTCAACAAGACCAAGTCAGGTTGCGAGCTTAAAGGAATCCATGCTATCAACCCTGTAAACGGCAAGGAAGTTCCTGTATTCATCGGTGACTTCGTACTTGGCGGATATGGTACAGGTGCTGTTATGGCAGTTCCAAGCCACGACCAGCGTGACTTTGAGTATTCTGAGGTTCATAACATTCCCAGAATCCAGGTTATCGACGGCGGCGACGTTTCTGAGCACGCTTTCGAAAAGGGCGATTACCTTGGAAAGGGCTGCAAGCTCATGAACTCAGAAGAGTTCAACGGCCTTACAGTAGAGGAAGCAAAAGAAGCTATCACAGATAAGCTTGTGAAGATGGGCGTTGCAAGAAGAACTGTTAATTACAGATTCCGTGAATGGATCTTCGCTCGTCAGCGTTACTGGGGCGAGCCAATGCCTATCGTATATCTTGAAGATGGCTCAATCCACGTACTCGATGATGATGAACTTCCTCTTGAGCTTCCTGTACTTGAAGATTACAAGGGCAAAAACGGTAAAGCACCTCTTGATAATGCTACAGATTGGAAGAACTATGATCACAATGGCGTAAAGGGAACAAGAGAAACCTCTACAATGCCTGGATCTGCAGGATCTTCCTGGTACTATTTCAGATATATCGATCCTGATAACAAAGAAGAGTTTGCTAATCAGGAACTCCTTAAGCACTGGCTCCCTGTTGACCTTTATGTTGGCGGACCTGAGCATGCTGTAGGACACCTTATGTATTCAAGAATCTGGAACAAGTACCTCTACAAGAAGGGCCTTTCTCCAGTAAGCGAGCCTTTCAAGAAGCTCGTACACCAGGGTATGATCCTTGGTTCTAACGGTATCAAGATGGGTAAGAGATTCCCTGAATTCGTAGTTAACCCAAGTGATATCGTAGAAAAGTATGGTGCTGATACACTTCGTCTCTACGAAATGTTCATGGGCGCACTTGAAGCTTCCAAGCCTTGGTCAGATCAGGGTGTTGAAGGTGCTAGAAGATTCGTTAACAAGGTTTGGAACTATTTCTCCAACCCTGATAACATCTCTGAAGATAACAAAGACAGACTTACAAGACTATATCACCAGTCTGTTCGTAAGATCACACACGACTTTGAGACACTTGGTTTCAACACAGCTATTGCTCAGATGATGATCTTCATGAACGAAGCAACCAAGGGAACATGTCCTAAGGAATATGCAGAAGGATTTGTAAAGATGTTCTCATGCGTATGTCCTCATGCAGGTGAAGAGCTCTGGAGCCTCCTTGGACACGACAGTACAATCGCTTTCGAAGCATGGCCAACATACGAAGAAGCTCTTTGCAAGGAAGACGTTATCGAGATCGGTGTTCAGGTTAACGGTAAGGTTAGAGGCGTCGTAGGACTTACAGATGACGATACTCAGGACAGCGCTCTTGAGAAAGCTAAAGCAATCGATTCTGTTAATAAGTTCATCGAAGGCAAGAACGTTGTAAAGGTTATCTACGTTAAAGGTAAGATCCTCAACATCGTAGTAAAATAAACAAAAAGATGCGGGCACCCTTGTTAAGTTCAAAAGGGTGCCTCTTTTTAACTTCGCACATCAAAAATGCTTATTGGGGTTTTGCCGGTGTCTGGATGTGGGCATTTCTTACTGTACGAAGGTATAGATAAATATTGAAAAGGAATAAAAGGTTTTATATAAAAAATGGAAAGTGATAATGTTTATAGATTTTATAAAGATACTTTGTGCGAACCTGCTACTACAATTGCATTAAAGATAAAAGAAAATGTTCTGGAAAAAAAGCGTTTTCAATTCTCGTCTTATAATCTGGCATGTGCAGAGGTTTCTGATGACAAAAAAAGCGTAATGCTATGCTTTGAAAGATATAGTCTTAATATGAAGAACTATATCGGAAGCACTTTATTTATTAAAGAATCAGACTTCAAGGTGGATATAACAGTATTTAACTGCGGTGGTGGTATAACCTGTGACGATAAGCTTTTTGACAGAGTATATGATACGCTTGAGAAGCTAGGTTTTAAGGTAATTCCTCGCCCAAATAATGACGAGGATATAGACCCATCAATTAGAGAATTAATGTAAAACGACTAATTCATGCTTTCTTCAATATCCGGAAATACTAATCCTGATTATTGAAAAAAGCATTATTTCACGAACAGAAATAATGAAAAAAAAGAATTATAAAAGCTATGGTTATTGGAAGCATAATAAGTGAATAAACAAAGTATATCTTTGGATTTAAAAATGTATCCTCAGGATTTCGCGGGTTGATCCAAATTTTGTATCGCTGGCCTTCTTTAATCTTGATCCTGCTGGTATAAGTTGTAACATTGGAATTAACCTTGAACTTCATTCCACAATAATCGTATACCAAAAGAAGTTCTTCAAAATCTTCAAAGGTATCGGGGGCGTCCTGCTCTATAACAGGATCATAATTGCTGACCCTTCTTCTTACCTTTTCTCTAACTGCAAGCGCCGATACTCTTTTGCTGTATTTAAAAGGAATATAGAAACAATAGCAGTTACTTAAAGTCATTATTATGGTAATAAGGACAACGAGTATTCCAATTGACCACTCAGGCTTTGCAAGTTTCTAAATAGCCAGTATTACAAATACAAGAGCCAGCAGTCTGTTTGTACGATATGTTCGTTTTGTAAAACCTGCAACAGTATTACTGTTTTCTTTTTTTATTGTCGGAATAAACGAAGCAAGCGCAAGGCCAACATCTAATATCAATAATCCAATTGCAATAAAATAGTCTTCAAATTCCAAGATGTTTCTCTCCCTCAATCTTTCCTTGAATAAAGATTCTCCAAGACCTTACACGTTCAAGCATCTCATCCTTATTCAAAACTGCGTAAGCAAATCCCCTTCTTACAAGTTCCTCTGGAAGTATATCGTCATACTTTTCAAATACAGGAACTTCCTTTGGATAAAGAAGTTCCATGGCATCTAAAGGCTCTTCCGCCATATCGCATACAACCTCAAAGAAGGTATTCCTGTCAGCCTTCATAGTAAACTGAATAAAATATGGACGCGAGGAATCTAGACCCTTTAGAGCAAGGAGCGGCGCGCACTTAATCTTAAGGAATCTTTCAAGAGCGAGGAATGAATAGCTTCCAAGCCATGGGAAAAGAGCCCACATGTTACCCCCAAGAGATATAAGGGGATTATCTGTAATGCCTGCAGCCCTTGCACTCTTCCTTCCAAGAGAGAGTCTCTTAACAGCGTTCTGCATAAGATATGGATAACTCTTATCTTCAAGAAGAACCTTCTTCATTCTCTCCAAAATATGTGTATGAATATCACCGGGGCACTCGCCAAAGTAAGCCGGAACCTGTCCCTTTACCATCTGGCAGTAGACGTTATGTCTCTTGTGATCAACATCTTCAACAACCCAGGTTCTGCCAGCGATAGCAATCTTTTCCCCAATAGGAGGTGGAGCACAGAGTGTGCCAAGCTCCTGAGATTCGCATCTAACGGTATACTCAACGTTCTCCTGGAAGACCGCATAGAACTTGTAAGAGTTCGTAATACGCTCGCCCTTAAGGCCTACGATGAGTCCTCCTCTTTCTGTCTGCTGGATATGGTCGATCTCGATGAGATGACGCAGCAGCACCTTATAATCTTCCTGAGTTACTCTGTGAAAATAGGATAAAGAAAGAACTCTTCCTGCAAGTTCCCCGGGAGTCATCTCGCCGCCTGATGCCAGCGTAGACATGGTCTGGTGGTAGAGAAGAGAGTAGGGGAGCCTGTCAAGAACAGGCGGTTCAACCCATCTTTCTTCAAGATATACCTGAACAAGGGCGATACCCTGTAATAGCTTCCACGGAATTGTCTCAGGAAGCATAGCTCTTGCTTCCGGCTCATCCTCACGCATTACAAACCACATCTCAGGCGGATCGTCGCGCCTTCCTGTTCGGCCCATTCTCTGCAGAAAAGATGACACGGTAAAAGGAGCATCCATCTGAAATGCACGCTCAAGACGTCCAATATCGATTCCAAGTTCAAGTGTGGAAGTCGTAACAGTAGTAAGATAGGACTCCTCATCCTTCATTGCTTCCTCTGCGGTCTGCCTGTAGGATACTGACAGATTGCCATGATGGATCAGAAACCTTTCCGGTTCGTGCTTAGCTTCGCAGTACTGCCTGAGAGTTGTGGTTACAGCTTCTGCTTCCTCTCTTGAATTGCAAAAGACTAGACACTTCTTGCCCCTTGTATGCTCGAAGATATAACCCATGCCGGGATCTGCAGCTTTGGGAGCTTCATCTGTTGCCGGTGATATGTATGGAAGAGTTTTTATATTGTCTGATGGTTCTGAAATATCAATATCTTCAATTGAAGAGTTATCATTCATATCAAAGCCATGAACATTTACACCTGATACCTTTTCATTATCTTGTGAAGAGGAAGCCTTAGTAGCACTTACAACGTCTGCATCAATAATGCCGCCCTCTGCTTCCATAGCCATAGCTCTGCTGGATTTTTTAGTGGGCTCACCAGCCTGCGGTCCCTGAATATAGAAATGCTCCATAGAAAGGCGCCATACCTGGCCCTTATCCTCAATCTTGGGAATGATGCAGCCTCGCCCTGTTCCAGAAGATAAGAACCTTCCTGTCTGCTCTAAGTCTCCTATAGTTGCAGAAAGGCCGATACGTCTTGGATTAACCCCAGCCATACGGGACAATCTCTCCATAAGGCACAGAGTCTGCCCTCCGCGGTCGCCCCTCATAAGAGAATGAACCTCATCAACAACAATAAATCTAAGGTCGCCAAAAAGCCTTGCGATATCACCGTGTTTATGAAGCATCAAAGCTTCCAAAGATTCAGGAGTTATCTGAAGGATACCAGAAGGCTTTTTTAACAGCTTATTCTTATGTGACTGGTTGACATCGCCGTGCCAATGCCATACAGGAATCTCAGCTTCAGCGCACAGATCATTAAGCCTTGAAAACTGGTCGTTGATAAGAGCCTTCAAAGGTCCAATATACAGCGCCCCGACAGATGCCGGCGGATCTTCATTAAATAGTGTCAGTATTGGAAAAAAGGCTGCCTCTGTCTTACCCGAAGCAGTAGAAGCGCACAGAAGAAGATTATCTTCTGTATTAAAGATAGCATCCCCCGCAGCTACCTGAATAGCGCGAAGGGATTCCCAGTTATTTCTATAGATAAAGTCCTGAACAAATGGTGCGTATCTGTCAAAAACATCCATAAATTGTCTCCCTTAATAATTTAGAAAAGATCATCCTCTAAACATCCCACTTTTTCATCAATAATATTAGTCGAACATTATCCATAAAGTTTCAGGTTCATCTCTGCCCGCGTCATTTTTTTGGTCAGCTTCATCCTGAGGAATAAACTGTACGCCAAATCGGGTACTAAGATCTTCGGAATAGTAATAGTCATTTACTGCATAGTAAGCGTTATTATAGCCATCTTCATATGAATTATATCGTGCTAGATATGTTTTATCCGCTGCTTCAAATTCCTCTGCAAAAGCTCTGATCTCATTATAATCATAAAAGTTTGCAAATTTATCATATTCTTCATCATCTAAAAGATTTGAAATGTGAAGTACCTTGGTCATCATATGGTCAAGAGTTAATGTTCCATCTGTATATATCATATAGCATTTTTCAAAACTGACGCTGTCAGGGTCTTCATGCTTAATCCATACACTTCCATCTTCACGTACTGATAATTCATCATTGCTATCTACCAACAAATTATTGTCATTTTTCAGCTTCGCACCATATACAATAAGCGGCATAATAATGTCTGCTACTTCATTATCATCAACAATGATGTGATATTTGATATATGTACTGTATTCATATTTATTTAAGACATAGCTGTCCTTTTTTATTTCCACGTCATACAAAGCTGCTATTTCTGATAGCTTATTTGAAAAATCATCCAATGAACATTCATCTGTAAACGATGAAATTGTATTTATCCAAATGCATTTTATAAGACTTGTGAAGTCATTTTCTTCAGAAAAATCGATATTAAGAAAAGAGCTTGGCTTAAAGGTTTCATCACCTGTAATAGCACCACTTATTATAGAATTATCGCATATCATTCTTGGAACTTCAGGAATTTCGCAATCACCATATGTTATATCCTCTATGGTAAGATTGATACACCCACTACGGGTGTGTTTATCATGACCGTATCCTCCTGATGAGCTCTCATATTTAAGAGTAACCTCTATGAGCGTTTTTGTTTTGGCATCAAATGTATATATAGCTTCATTATAAGGTGAAGTAGTCGCATACTCATTAAAAGCAGTCGCAATACAAGGTAAATTATTTCCTATAAATGTAACTACGATGTGCCCCTGTTCATCGACGGATCCATCAAATACTACTGAAACATCTTCTATATTATCGAAATCTGGATTAAGTATTATTTCAACTTTAAAATTCTCACTTATTTTGTGCCCTGAGTATCCAAAAGCTGTTAGTGCACTGCCATCAATAACTCCATCATAATAATTGTAAGTTGTAACTGTACTCTCATGATCCACTTCACCATAAAAAGAATAACTATCATATGGGTCAATGCAATCTCCATTCAATATCCCCAAATAATTATCTAAATCTACAAAAAAATGATCATATCTTAGATTGATCAATTCCTGTTCAGATTCATCTGGTGAACTTGAGAGTTTTCCATCAGCATAATTATACGTATCATACTTATAGCTGTACGATCCAGTTGCAGCCCAATGATTAGAATAGTGAAGAACCTCGTAAGATGCCTCAAAAAGCTTCCTTACAGATATTTCCTGGTCATCATATTCATAGATTGCATCTAATGGATCTACCGGGGTAATAAAGATATTACGAATGTTATCAATGTCTAAGATAACAACGAGTGACAAAAGAAATATTACAATTCCCCATAAAACTTTTTTCGTATCCAAAAAACAAAATCCTCCAATTTAAAATTCCACTTTTTTCATAAAAGAGATTATAACATAGAGAATTTAGAAAATAATTATCTTTGGACATATATTAGAATTACGTAAAACAGGTTTTTTTCCAAAAAAATAACCGCCCGAAGGCGGTTACAAAAGAGGTCATCATTTAACACCAGCATTGTTAATGATGTAGTTCATGTCGTCAAGCACAAGCGCAGAGCAGGTAGGGAATGTAGCCATTGTATCCTCTGGATACAGCATTAGTCCTGCGAAAATAGTTGCATAAAACTCTACAGATGCAGCAGCACGGCTGATATTTTTCTTATAGCCTGTCAGAAGCTTACAGGAAGAGAGGGTATAGTTGTTTTTCTCTGCTGCAAAAGCAGCCTCAAAATCAGCAGATATCCTGTAATCAGTTGATATTCCGCGCAGCATATTGGACTTAATGGTGATATAATGACCGAATTCATGGCATATGGATATCTTGGCCTGATCAGTTACGCAGGCATTTGGTCTTTCTACAGGCTTAGTACTAAGCATGATAAGAGGACCGCTACTCCATTCAAAATAGCCTATAATATTGCCTGAACTGGTCCATCCTGAAGTATCGATCTCTGGAAGGGGATCAGTTTCATAGAATACACGTATATTTCCACCATCAGCCAGATAAATATCCTGAAGCGAAGCTGGAATAAAACTCAAGTAATATGTAGAATAGGTAGTAACAGTTGAATCTTTTACCGAAGCGCTACATTTTGAAACAGGGCAACTACCATCAGCATAAGACCTGATAGGCAATAATAATAAAGCCACTGATACAATAAGAGCAGTAACAGAAATTATCGATTTTTTGGATACAGCACAGGAATATTTGGACATATTATTCCTCCTTTCAATATAAGTCAATTCCAAAGATGTCAATTAGTAGGTAATAGCCAAATGTCTGTAATTAGCCTACAATGTTTTATCGGGTGATTATCAATAAAACATTAGCTTTTTGTCGTAATTAAATGATATCACTTATCGATTTACCGCGCAAATGCACAAAGATTAACTATTTATCGATAAGCTGTTTTGAGTATTTAATTGTAGGCGTTTAGCATGTATACCAATTGTATATTTTCTACAAACTCAGTATTTACGTCAAGATAGAAAATTATTTTTGGCATAATGTAAAACAAACGAGCTTCAATATTATCACATTTTTACAGAAAAATCACACACAAAAGGTAAAGTGTTAAAATGGAAAATAATGTAAATACAACAAGAAAAATACCAAAAAGAATAGCAAGCACAGTAATACAGTCGCTTAAGGGCGGCGTAGTACCTCGCATTGGACTTCCTTATATTACTGTGGGAAGAAAAAATGAAATCGATGCACTTCTCCATGACGTAGACATCATCGCAGACGGTGGAGCATCCTTCAGATTTATTAATGGTAAGTATGGAAGCGGTAAGAGTTTCCTTCTTCAGACCATACGTAATTATGTTATGGACAAGGGCTTTGTCGTAGTGGACGCCGACCTCTCCCCAGACAGACGCCTTCATGGCAACAAGGGCCAGGGCCTTGCAACCTACAAGGAGCTCATCCAGAACATGTCTACCAAGACTCGTCCCGAGGGCGGAGCTCTTCCTCTTATCCTTGATAAGTGGATCCAAAGCGTCCAGTCTCAGGTAGTAGCGGATGGTATTATGCCAGATTCATATTCTTTTCCCAAAGAGGTTGAGAAAAAAATCTTCGCAGTAATATCCTCCATGAACGAACTGGTTCACGGTTTCGACTTTGCAAAGCTTCTTACAATGTACTACCAGTCTTATATGAATGGAGATGAGGATACCAAGGCCAAGGTCCTTAAATGGCT
>CAMVNV010000035.1 GCA_947168935.1 uncultured Butyrivibrio sp.
GTAACATCGAAAAGAAATAACTCATTATTTTTCTCATGACTATCTCCCTCCGGCGCTCAGTCTGTAGCCAAGGCCCCTGACTGTCTGTAAATGCTTAGGATCTGAAGGCATCTCCTCAATCTTTTCCCTGAGCCTTCTGATATGGACCACAAGAGAATTCTCAAGACCGTAGCTTCCATCAGGCCATAGCGTATCCATGAGAACATTGATAGATACAATCTTGCCCTGATTGTCATAGAGCTTTGTAAAAAGAGTAAATTCCTTGGCGGTAAGCTCCAGCTCCCCTTCTGGTCTATACACAATTCCAGACGAGAGATCAACTTTGACAGCTCCCAGTTCTACAACCTTATTCTCAGTCAGATGATATGTGCGACGAAGAACCGCTTTAATTCTAAGAAGTAGCTCCTCCGGAGTATACGGCTTAGTCACATAGTCGTCTGCCCCAAGGCCCAGTCCTTTTAGCCTGCTTGTCTCTTCATCCCTTGCAGATAAAAAGATGACCGGAATATTGATTCCTCTTTTTTTCCACATCTCATATAGAGAAAGGCCGTTCATATCAGGCAGCATTATATCAAGAACCACAAGGTCTACATCTCCTCCGGATATAATTTCATCCGCGCCCACAGCCTCCTCGCAGGTAACTATGTTTGTAAAACCGCTATCCGCAAGAAGTTTTCTATTTATTTCAAGAATTTTCTTTTCATCATCAACTAATAGAATCTTGCATTCTGTAAGTATCATGTAGCATCCTCCTATTACAAAATAAGTATACACACAAACAGAGTCTCAGACACCATTTATTACTTTTTGTAATGTAAATGTAAGGTAAATGTCATGTTCAGGTAATCCGGCTTTTTTATAGTGTCATTAGAAGCAAATACAAAAGCTTAATTTGAACAGGAGAAAAGACATGAAAGAATACGTTGTAGAAACTTTTGATCTATGTAAGAAAAGCGGCAGTAGATACCGCATTAAGGACGTCAATCTGTCCGTGCCCAAGGGCTCCATATACGGCTTCCTTGGTCCAAACGGAGCTGGCAAGACTACTACCATGAAGCTTATGCTAGGGCTTATCCAGCCTGATGGAGGTTCCATAGATATTCTGGGAAAAAAGATGAATCCAAAAAGCAGGTTCAAGATAAATAAGCACACAGGAAGTCTTATTGAAAGTCCCGGATTCTACGGACATCTTTCTGCCAAGGAAAATCTAGAGATAATTGCAAGATACAAAGGTCTTGGCATTAAAGAGATCAAAGAAGTTTTGGAGATTGTCCATCTATATGACAGGAAAGATGACAAAGTTAAGAACTATTCTCTTGGAATGAAACAGCGCCTTGGTATAGCCATGGCACTTATGGGAAGACCTGAACTTATCATTCTTGATGAGCCCACCAATGGCCTTGACCCTGCCGGAATAAATGAGATCAGAAATCTTATTAAAAGCATCCCAAGGATCTATGGTTCAACAGTTATTATTTCAAGTCATCTATTATCTGAAGTTGAGCAGATGGCAGATTACGTGGGAATCATCAATAAAGGACAGATGATCTATGAAGGTCCACTAAGTAAGCTCGAAACAAGTGCCGCTTCCCTTGAAGAAGTATTCCTCGAAATGACCAAAGGAGCCTGAATAAACATGAACATTATAAAAGATTTTTCCATCGAATTAAGAAAACATAAACATCGTCATAATTTCCTGATATTTATTATTACTATACTTGCTGAAACCATGTTCATATACGGAAACTATCATGGCAAGTCCAATCTTGATAATAGCTGGATGCTCCTATTTTATAACTTTCCTATTATGAACACCTTGTTTTTCCCAGTTGTGATCGCAGGTTTTGCATCAAGGCTTATGGACGTTGAGCACAAAGGCGATATGCTCAAATCCTTATATACCTTTTCCACGCCCCATAAGATTTTCTATGCCAAATATCTGTACGGAGCTCTGTCTATATTAGGCCTTGTTATAATGCTCTGCGCTTCATTTTTTGTAAACGCAAGGCTCCTTAACTTATCAACAGACTTCCAGGTGCAGTATCTGCTTATATTTGCTCTTACCACTTTTATAAGCAGTCTGACCTTATTTACAATTCATATGCTGCTTTCTTTTTTCTTTAAAAATCAGGCAGTCAGCATCTGCGTTGGTATCCTTGGAGCCTTTACCGGTCTGTTTTCTGCATTTCTTCCAGAATCAGCATTTCAGAAGATGTACCCATGGGCAACCTATGTCACATCACTTCTTGTTGGAATGGACTGGAACCGTGAGACCAGAGTTACAAGGCTGTATCTTTTAGATCCAGACTTTTCATCAAGCATTTTCAACCTGATATGGATCGCTGCCATAACTGCCCTTACTATCTATCTGTTAAAAAAATCTGCTGTTGAAGATAAAGAATCCAGGAAGAACTATACTATTTCAAAACATATCATCATGCACAAGTGCCCTGTGGAATTTCTAAAATTAAAGGGCTCTCCTGCCTGGGTAGCATTCTTTATTGTTCCTGTCCTTGCGGCTGTTATTGGAACTTTTAACTATCTTGGAAACATAGATATCCTGACAGAGGGCTGGTATTCCTTGTGGTCTCAGCACACTCTTTTTATCTGCTACTTTTTTATGTCAGTTATCATTGGGATTTTTGTAGGCTGCATATGGAGAGCCGAGCATACCGGAACCAACATGAATCTTCTTATGACTCACCAAAGTCCGCTTAAGATTATTATTAGTAAATATGTTGTAACCTGTTTTATCACAACGCTATCTATACTCTGGATAATGGCTCTATACGTGATATCCGGCCTTGTAGCTCATGTTGATGGAAGCCTTCCTAAGGAGCTTTTGAGCTGGATAATATTAGGAATCATCGGCATCTGTTCTATATGTGCCTTCCAGATTTTTATAGCTCTTATCATCAGAAACTTCATAGTACCGATCATCATTGGATTTATTGGCGGACTTTCAGGCGTAGGATTTATCGCTAAAGGCATTCCATATTATAGCCCCTATTCCCTCTTCGACCTTGCCATGAATCAAAGACAACTTGGAAGTGCCAATATCATGCCGTTTTTGATTGCATCTTTGAGCTTTATAATTGGCTTTTTATCACTTTCAACAATATATTTATACCGCTCTGATGTTCGGTCACATGAGTAAACTATCTTTTATATTACTCATACTCCTTGGAGACACCCCATAATATTTCTTAAATACGTTGGAAAAATAGCTTACGTCCTTATACCCAACACTCTCAGCTATTGAAGAGAGCTTTTCATCAGTAGTTGTCAAAAGAGCCTTCGCCTTCTGCATCCTGTACTGGGTAATATACTCTGTAAGTGTCATATCCATTTCGCTTTTGAACATCTTACGAAGGTAGGTCTGGTTAACGCAGAGATTCTCTGATATATCAGCTATAGCCAGCTCACTGTCAGCGTAGTTATCCTCAATGTACTGCCTGGCAGCTGTTGCTATATCGTGAGTTTTAGACTCTTTTTTGCCTCTTTCAAAATCAATTCTCTTTTTGTATAAAAAGACAACTCTGTCTTTCATTTCCAAAGGGCTTTTGGCATCTGCCATATATTTTTCCGGAGAGAATCCATCTCCGTATATCTTTTCTATAGAAAATCCATTACTGATAATGTTGGTCATAAGGATACTTATGGCGCTTGTGAGAAGATTCATATCTGAGATCCTGATTTCTCTATCATCAGAACCTTTACTTCCTGTAACCCTCTCCCAGAGAATATTTATAGCATTCTCAGCATCCTCTGACTGCAGCGTTTCAAGGTCTTTGTTGAGCCTTATGATTGCATCAAGGGATGAATATGTAACTTCATCACTGTTATTTCTGATGTCATAAAGCTTGCCATATGCCTTTCCTCCAAGATAGACCATGGCCTTTTCATAAGCTTTTTTGACATCCATAAGTCTGTCAGCCTTGGACAGGGCAATTGCGCTTCCTATACCAAGCTGATTCTTAACGATCTGGATGATATCAGAAAACTCATATCCCTTATAGGCATCAAGCTCCGTGGCAAGGTCAAATCTCATAAGCACCACGATATTGTTTTCAAAATCATGGAAGATCCTGAAATCGCCCTGTATCTCAAGCTTATCAGACAGCATCTTGGCAATGAGCTTCTCCCAGTTCATCAGCTGTTCTCTACTCTTAGTATCAGCAGCGTCATAGCCAGCTACGTCGAACCGAAGCAGTGCCAAAAGGTATCCGCTCTCTTCACATCTTCCGCCAAAAACCTTCTCTTCAAGACTAATCTCAGCTTCCCCGTCAGATACGCCCGCATAGATCAAAGCTCTAAGGTCGTCATAGTGCTCCTCATTCTTGATCTCAGTACTTTCAACAGCTTTGCCGATATTATCCTGAAGTTTTAAAAGGCTTAGTATAAGTTCCTCTTTTTCAAAGGGCTTAACGATATAGTCGCAAACCCCCAGCTTAACAGCCTTTCTTGCATATTCAAATTCGTTATTGCCTGTGATAAGTATCACGGATATGTCAGGATAGTCCCTTGTCACCTTCTCAGCAAGCTCAAGCCCGTTAACATAGGGCATTGTAATATCTGTAAGAACCACATCCGGATAGAACTTCTCTATCTTTTCAAGAGCTTCTCTTCCGTCGTGAGCCTCACAGCAGATCTCAAAACCATATGAATTCCAGTCGATACACCCGCGAAGATACTCCAAAAATAGCGGCATATCATCAACTATCATTATTCGAATCATCGATATAATCCCCCGTATGGAACGTATACCTTAACCGTAGTACCTACACCTTCTGCGCTCTCGATCTTAGCACCATAGCTCTTACCAAAATAAAGCCTTATCCTTTTGGCAACACTGTAAAGACCAAAGTGGCTTCCGCCCTTAGTTTTATCGTGGTCAGTGATCTTTGCTTCCTCTTCGACTTTCTTTTCATCGCTGTCAAAGATATCCTCTTCACTAAGTAGTGCATTGAGCTTAGAAAGTTCATCCTGCGCCATTCCAACGCCGTCATCAATAACGCTGAGTTCTACAATAAGACTATCATCATTAAGCGCAATCCCGGCTTCCTTACAGGCTATGATCCTGCCCCTGACCTGTATCCTTCCTGAAGATTCCTTATTTTTTACCCCATGGTATATAGCATTTTCAACAAGGGGCTGAAGGGTCATCTTGGGAATCTGAGAATTATACGTCTTCTCATCTACATCGATCTCGTAGCTGAACTTGTCTCCATATCGCATAGTCTGAAGATCAAGGTAATCCCCTATTATCTGAATCTCTCTTTCAACAGACACGATCTCATCACTTCCTGAAAGGGAGTTTTTGTAATAGCTTGCAAGCTTGTGAGTTACTCTCGAAGCTTCTTTACTTCTGTTCATCTCGATGAGCATGATGATGATATCCAAAGTGTTATACAAAAAGTGAGGCTTAACCTGCTCCTGAATTAAAGCAAGCTCATACTCTCTTTTCTTATTAGCTTCATCCTCAACCTGCTGAAGGAGCTCAAGGTTACGCTGGGTCATATAGTTGAAAATTCGTCCAAGGCGGCCTATCTCGTCCTTAGTCTTAAACCTGAACCTTACACTCATGTCCCCTTCTGCGATCTCCTCAGCACCGTCATGCAGGACCTTAAGAGGCTTAGTTACAAAGTTGGCAGAAAACCATACCGATACCAATAGCAGAACTGCAGTAAATGAGCCCGTTGTCAGAATGATGAACCACAGGTCACTACCAGTAACATTAAACTTATTAAGATTCGTTATCCCTACAACAGTCCACTTGTAAGGATCTATCTCTTCTCTTGCAAGAAGATAATACTCTTTGTTATAGCTAATACGCTTTTTGTCAGTCTCCAAGAGGCTTTCCATCAGCTTTTCATCTTCATAGATAGGGTCCACGATATCAGACTGGATCACCATATCTCCTTTGGCATCAAAAAGGAAATAGTAACTGATCTCACTTTGAGACGACTCGATCAGATAATCCTTATCCATATTTATAAAAAGATATCCAAGATGCGTTCCGGACACGATGTTCAGAACGTGCTTGCCCATGGTGATAACTTCTTTATCCTCTTTGTCAAAAGGATTGTCGCCAACAGGCATCATCAGCGTCTTACCGCCCTCATCCTTAAGAGTCACGACAAAGTCAGAATCCATGATCTTATCACTCTCATTAAGAAAATACGGATCTGAGGAAAAGAACCTTCCGTAGCAGTCAATAAATACGATTGAAGATATCCCGTTGTAGATAAGAAGAGATTGCGACAGCTGACTTGTAACCTTACTATCCCTTGTAACCTGCTTTAAGGACTTGTCGTTATAATAGTTTCCGAATTCTATAGTCAGGTTATTGGAGCAAAGCTCACCATTTTGAAGGACAGATGACAGTCTGTCAGACATGATCCTGATGTTCTCTTCTATCTGCTTGTCAGCCCTTTGCATGATAGCCCTGTTATAAAAAAAGAGCATAAGACTAGACAGTACCACCATAGGGATCAGTGCTACCAAAAGAGTAATAACCGCTATCTTGTATTTAATGGACATGTTCCTGGCTACGCCATTATTAGAGCTGACCTTCTCCATATCCTTTAAGGTCATATTTCGAATATCTATGTGCTTCATATCCATAATTTTACCATATCAGACGGGGGGCTTCCAAAGGCATCTCATAAGACGCAAAAGCAGGCCACCGCAAGCTATGCTCGTAGCATAAAGCTTGCAGCGACCTGATCATAGTTACAAGTTGGTCACACCCATAACATGCATATTAAATTCAGTAGATCACACCCACATATCAGCTTAGCCCTTTACAGCTCCGCCAATTGTCATAGCGCTCTCAACCTGTTCTGAGAAAATAGAGTACACGATGATCGCAGGGAATGAAGCGATAACCATTGTTGCTCCCATTCCGCCCCAGTCAGTTGTGAACTCACCCTGGAAGAACAGTACACCAAGAGGAAGTGTCTTAAGTTCCGAGATACTTCCTACTACTACGTTTGCAAGAATAAATTCATTCCATGCATTGAGGAAGATGTAGATTACAAGTGTAACAGTAGCTGGTCTTACAAGAGGCTCAATTATCATGAAGAAAGTCTGATAAATATTAGCTCCGTCCATACATGCAGCTTCTTCAAGCTCCATTGGGATTCCCTTAAAGAATCCATAGTAAACCATGCAGGCAAAGGCAAGGTTAATAGCTATGTAAGGGAATATCAGTGACCATCTTGTTCCCATAAGTCCAAAGCTCTGAACTATCTTAACAACAGGGATCATAATAGCCTGAACCGGAATGAACATTCCAAGTCCAAGGAAGAGTCTTGTAAATGTCTTAAGCTTCCATACCATTCTGCTTGTAGCATAGGAAAACAGGAGCGCACAGAATATTGTGATAGCAACTGTTCCGATGGATACAAGTAAGCTGTTTAAGAAATACAGCGGTACATTGTACTTGGTCCATGCTGTAACATAGTTCTCATAGTGAAGTGGCCATGGCGGACCAAATGGATTAGTTACAAAGATTTCCTGATTAGTCTTAAATGAATAGAATAACATCCAGATAAGTGGATAAAGTGAAAACGCTGCATAAATCCAGCAAAATGCTACGAATATGTAATGCAGTATCTTATTATTACCATCTTTACGCACTGCGCTTCCTCCTTGCTTTTTCTTCTTCCTTCTTCTGATCCTTATCTCTGAAAATGAAATTGATAAGGAGCATTACCATCATACACTCAAGAACCATGACTGATGCTGCTGCAAGACCATAACCATAGTCAGACTTCTTGAAAGCTGCATTGTACATCATGTAAGTAAGAGTATATGTAGACTTGTTAGGTCCACCGCCTGTCAAAATATTCATCTCTGTGAATGCCTTGATACCACCTGTAAGTGAAATGATAAGACAGAACTTGTAAGTCTCTGCAAGAAGCGGGATCGTGATCTTACGATGTGCAAGAACATTTGAACATCCATCAATTCTTGCTGCTTCATAATAGTCAGATGGAATTGACTTGATACCGGCAACGATAAGTGCGAACTGATATCCCATCCACTGCCATGCATTTACAAAAGCAATAACGTAGATCGCATTATATCTGTCACCAAGCCAGTTCTGCTTGAAGTCTGAATTAAACAGCTTAACAAACTGATTAAGAAGACCGTCACCAGCAAGGATCGCGCTCCAGAGCTGACATACAACAGTTACTGATAAGATAACAGGGATAAAGTAAGCTACTCTGAGGAACTTTCTTCCCTTCATCTTTTTATCAGAGATAGTGATAGCAAATACTGTTGCAAAGAGCATCTGGTACACAGTGATGACTATAGCAAAGATGAGCTGGTTTCTGTTAGATGTTGTAAAAACTCTATCTGTGAACAGGTCGAAGTAATTCTGAAGACCTGTAAAATTCGGTGTTGTGAGACCATTCCAGTCTGTAAAACTATAAGTAAAAACCTGGATGATCGGGACAAAATCAAAAGCGATAAAAATAGCAAGTGCCGGTAAAACAAAAAGAAATATTGCCAGCTTGTTTCCCATGTATTTTTTCATGGACTCTCTCCAATTCTTTTTTCAAATATAATGCGGAGCCGGCGGATATAACCCCTACTCTGCCAAAGCCCCGCATAATATTTTTTTATAAATCTTCTCTAAAAAAGATACTTCTATCTTTTATTAAGACTTTTGGTATAAAGATTATTTATTTTTGATCATTCCATGGTATCAGCGATGTCTTCGATGAATTCTTCTGCAGTGAACTGTCCTGAAACAAGACCCTGTGACTCAGACTGGATAGCATCGTTGAATGTTGAGTTTGTAAGTCCCCATGTGAACTTTGTTGTTGCTGTGATTGTAGGAAGTGTGTCAGAAAGCTTCTGCATCATTGCAGGATACTCAGAGTCTGGCTGCTTACCTGTGTCGATAGCAACAAGTGGATTGTGTCTGTACATAACCTTAGCTTCGCAGTACTTCTCTGTGATGAACTCAGCAACTTCTGCAGCAAGTGCAGCGTTTTCTGAATCAGGGTTTACAGCAAATCCTGAAGCTGAACCACCGCCTGAGAATACAGCCTTGCCAGCTTCGTATGAAGCAGCATCTGCAGCTGGGTAGAACATCCAGTCAACGTCATCGCCAAGAGCCTTTGTAGCATCCTCGATGTACCACTGACCATTGATGAACATAGCAGCTTCGCCTGAAAGGAACTTCTCAGAAGCCTGGTCATAGTTAGTTGTTGTAGCATCTTCCTGGAAAAGACCTGCAGCTACAAGCTCTTCCATCTTCTCAGCAGCCTTTACATAGCCATCATCTGTGATAGAAGCTGAACCCTCATCAAGGGCCTTGATTCCGCCTTCAGCGTATCTTGTTGCGATAACGTCATAAGCAGCTGCTGTATTCCAACCTTCCTGTCCGAAAAGAGCAAGAGGTGTGATTCCGTTCTCTGTGAATACTTCTACGCAGTTAAGAAGTTCATCGTAAGTTGTAGGAACTTCAAGGTTGTACTCCTCGAAAAGTGCCTTATTGTAATACCACAGAACATATTCCTGTCCTGAGAATGGGAATGCATAGATATTGCCATCTTCAGCATATGCAAGATCCTTGTTTGCATCATAGAGCTTATCAAGGAATCCTGTTGACTCAGCAACATCATTGAGAACCATAATCTGGTTTGATTCACGGAATGTGTTGATAACATCAGTTGATGCCTGATAGATATCAGGAAGCTGACCTGTTGCTGCAAGAGTCTTAAGTGTCTGTCCATCATCCTGAGCCTGAACAATGAGGTTAAGCTCAACATTTGGATAAGCTTCCTTAAGCTGCTCTACTGCATAGTCATAAGGAACCTTTGTATCATCATCAGCGTACTGTGTGTAGATGCTAAGAGTGATCTTATCACCTGAGTCAGCACTTTCACTACCTGACTGAGTATTAGCACCGGCATCTGTTGAGGAAGCAGATCCACCATTTGTTGTTTCGTTTGTATTAGCTCCGCAACCCATAATTGTTGTAGCTACTACAGAGAAACACATGAGAGTACTAAGAATTTTCTTTTTCATTAATTTACCCTACCCTTCTCTTTTTGAGTTCCAAACAGGAACTACGTTTTTTATTACTGTACTCATTATAAAAATGGCCTGCGCAAATAAAAATGAGATTTCCGAAATTGTTTTTGTAAATTTCGAAAATCTCATTTTTTTAATATTCGTATTCTCTGCCCGCTTTTTTACCAAACTGATGAGCAAAGATGAATTCTGCTATAAATCTTCCTGTTTCTGCTACTACCACAGCACCGAGCACATCAAGGACTACATGCTGCTTAACAAGAAGTGTACTCATAAAGACTAAAAGTCCTGTCACTATCATGGAAGTCTTGTACTTCTTACTTACTTCCTTCATCTCCAGAGCTGTTCTCATGCATATATAGCTTTCCAGACAATGGATAGATGGGAAAAGATTGGTCGGTGCATCGATCCTGTAGATAAAGGCAACTACCTGGCTGCACAGGTCCTGACCACTGATCTCATTTCTAAAAACCGTTGTCGGAAACAGCACGAAGATGATACACACTATAAGCTTTGAGAATATCTCTCCGCTTATCACCTTGTAACAGTACGCTTTACTGCTTCTTGAAATAACTATAAAACCAACTGTCCACTGCACAAAGGCAAACAGATAAGGAATTATGAACACCGGCCAAAAGGGCAGGCGGTTATCAAGAGAAACTGAAATATCGTAATGCTTAAAGTGATCAGTTATTAGTCTTGTTCCATAATATGTCACTAAATTTATAAGAAACATAAAAGCCAGGGGCAAGTAAGCATAATCAGGTACAATGCCCATCAGCCTTTTAACAATTCTATTATAATTATTCATTACTAATCGATCTAAGTTTCCTTTTAAAAAAACAATCTTCCTGCATTTCAATGTTCCAGACACAGGATGTGTCTCGTACATGTCTTGAAATGCATGGATACATTTCAATGTACCCCAATAGACTTTAAGGATATAGTAAAGTTAACAGAATTTCAAGTCCCTGCTCTCAATTACCCGTTTACTCCCACTTCTTCCATACATCTGGCTGATAGCCTAGTGTAGACTGCTTGCCATTCCTGACAACAGGTGTCTTTATGATATGCTGGTTTTCAAGAAGCTTTTCAAGCTTATCTTCTTCAGCAATATATGTAAAAAGAAGAACCGCATCCTTATCCTTAGCATCAGGATTGATCAGATTTGAAAGCCCGCCATTAGCAGACGCAACCGACGTGATCTCTCCCTTACTCATGCCCTTTTCTTTCATGTCTACAAACTGATACTTGATGCCACGCTCTTTGAAGAATCTCTCCGCTTTCTTAGTATCATTGCACTTTTTAGTTCCGAAAATCTGAATATTCATACCTTGCTCCAACTATCTTAAATATTTTTACTACTCAATGTTCTAAGCGCTCACATCAAAAGACACCGTGATCCTGGTACCAATATCCTGACGTGAAAGGACTTCAACGTTGCCCTTATGAGCATCTATGATCCACTTGGCGATTGAAAGCCCAAGACCTGAACCGCCTGTAGATGAGTTTCTGGCCTTGTCAGACCTGTAGAAACGCTCAAATATATGACTAAGTTCTTCACCTGCTATACCAATACCCTCATCCTGGACAACATAAGCTATCTTATTGCCGTTGTTCCTGACGCAAAGTCTTATGTTATTGCCCTTATTTGAGTACTTGGCAGCGTTCTGAACGAATATTCTTATGGACTGCTTGATCATTGCAAAGTCGCCGTGAATGTAGCAGTTCTCACTATCCTCGATCAAATACTTATGGTCAGGGTCTATCATAGTGGACTCTTCCCATACTTCTCTCATGATAGCCGACAGGTCAATCCTCTCCATAGAAAGCTTCTGACGGCCATTATCTCCCCTTGCAAGGAAAAGAAGCTGATCGATAAGCTCCTTCATATTGTCAGACTCATTCTTTATTGCCTTAATTGACTCTTCCAAAACTGCCGGATCATCTTTTCCCCAGCGGTCAAGCATATTGGCATAGCCCTGAATTACAGCTATAGGTGTGCGAAGCTCGTGAGAAGCATCGTCTACAAACCTTGCCTGCTGCATTCTCGCTTCCTGCATCCTGTACAGAAGGTTATTAAGGGCAGCCTCTATACTTGCAAGGTCCTGATCGCCTGTTGCGATCCTTGCTCCGCTTTTATCTGCAGATACTTTGAGAATAGCTGCTTCAAGCTCTTCAAACTTAGTAGTATCAAGGGGTACTTCACTTATGGCTTCAGCTTTTAAAGCCAGTTCATTTAAAGGCTTAAGCTTTTTTCTTATCCTTGCTGTATAGGTAAAAGAGCCAATAAGGTTCAAAAACTGATAAACCAGAAGTGCTCCTAAGATAATGCCAATAAAATATACATACTCCCTCATAGGGAAGCTATACTGTGAGCTGTCCGTGAAATATTTAAGGATTATAGTATCAAAGCTCTCCCCGGTGATATCAAATCTCTTAACATACTCATCGGTGGGTATGGACTGATAGCATTTATAGCAGAACAGTCCAAATGAAATCAATACTATAAGAAAATCTACGGTAAAAAAAGCTTTCAGTTTGTTAAACCAGAAAGCTCTATTTATACCTCGTGCAATTGATGATGTGCGTTTGCTGATATTCATCAAGTACCCTCTTTTATTACATATCCAACACCTCTGACAGTCTGGATAAGCTTGATACCATATCTGTCATCGATCTTGGTACGCAGATGTCTTATATAAACATCTACAACATTGTTTTCACCATCGTAATCATAGCCCCAGATCTCGTTTATAAGACGTTCTCTGTCAAGGACTATGTTACGGTTTTCCATAAGGATCCTGAGTAGTTCAAACTCGTAGTTGGTAAGCTCAACAGGATTGCCGTCAGCCACAACTTCATGTCTGTCCGGGTCAAGCATAACATTATTAACTGTGATCTGCCTTGTTCCTGCCTGTGAAGCATTCCCCTTCCTTTTGAGAGCTACTCTGATACGTGCGAGTAGCTCCTCTATTGCAAAGGGTTTGGTAATATAATCGTCAGCACCTGCATCAAGACCAGACACCTTGTCCATAACTGCATCTCTTGCAGTAAGAAGGATAACAGGTGTATCTTTCCTTGCTCTTATGCGGCGTAGTACCTCGAAACCGTTGATGCCAGGAAGCATCACATCCAGAAGGATAAGATCATAGTCATTTGAAAGTGCCTTATCAAGACCATCTCTTCCATCCTCTGCCTTATCCACGGTATTACCCTCGTGGATAAGTTCGAGTTCTACAAAACGTGCTATTTGTGCTTCATCCTCTACGATCAATATTTTACTCATCAGTATTCTCAGTTTTCCTTTTTGAATTCGTATTTGATATTCTTATTTTCTTTTTGAATTCATTTCTGATATTCTTAGTATTTTTGAATTCATTTCTGATATTCTTAGTATTTTTGAATTCATTCCTGATATTCTTAGTTTTCTTTCTTGAATTCGTTTTTGATGCTCTCAGCAGTCTGTGATGCCTTATTGCATACGCCGTTTACATCTACAACCACCTTATCGATACCTGTAAAATTGTAGGTAAAGCCAAAGAACAGACCGATGATGATAAGTGGAAGTGTGATCCAGAAGAATCCGAGTAAAAGAAGAATAAGTACAAGAAGCGGAACACTTGCTACATTCTTACCATCTTTATTTATACAGAAGTTGATCTCCATGCTCTTTTTGAAAATTGCTCTGAACATATTAGCCACCTTTCTCATACACTCTTTAAATGTTGGTTTCTTGCAATCATTCTCATACTGTTTCTGGGCAAGTTCGAACTTTTGAACATTTTCCATTTCCTTGCTTGCTCCTGCTGTATAAGTTCCGGATTGCGGCTGGCTAACTTTGCCCTGACGCTCAAGCTCTATGATAGCATCAAGCATGTCGTAGTTCTTTTCTTCAAGAACTTTCTTGGCTTCCTCGTAAGTTACACCTGTCTTCTCTCTGATCTTTTCAACCTTTTCGTAGTTTTCCATAATTATTACCTTCCTTTCAGATATGTTTGTGTGTTTCATTTGATATCTGAAATGATACAGGGCCAAAATTAAAATAAAATTTTAGTAAGATTAAAATCAGATTAAAATACAAATTATTTTTTTTAATTTAGCGTATGCCTATCTTCTGGCCCTGTTTAACCGGCACTTCCTTCTGTCTTCTTGTCTTATCAAATACGCTTTCAGGAATCTTAACCGCATCTTTCCTTGTAAGAACTATTATAGTTGATCCTCCAAATAGGAACCTTCCCTTCTCCTGACCTCTTTCAACGCGGCCTTCCTGGTGATAGTTATCTATCTTACCAACGAACATGGCACCAACTTCCATCTGAATGATGTCGCCAAAGTGGTCTGTATGAAGTATTGTATATTCTCTGGAATTTTCACTAAATACAGGGACTTTTCTAAGAGCAACAGGACGAACTGTATGAAGTACTCCTTTTATAGGAGTATTGCACTCTTTGAACGCCCCGTCCGGGTAGCAGTATCTGTGATAGTGATGAACGCACAGTCTAAAGACCATACAGGTTCCGCCCTCGTACTCTTTGGCAAGATCTTCGTCTCTAAGAAGGTCCGAAACGCTGTATCTACTGTGCTTTACAGGGATTATCATTCCATCTTCTATTGGATATACACTAAGATATCCGTCGCATGGAGCGATAAAGTGATGAGGATCAGTGTCGATAGGCCTGCACTCAGGTCTTATCCTTCTGGTAAAAAAGTCATTGAAGCTTTTGTACTCTTCTTCCTGATATTCCTCAAGTGAAATATTATTTTTTTTGATAAAAAAAGGGATAAGCACCCTGGAAATTCCGGAATCAAGTACTTTGCCCGCGGCATTAGAAATTCGCGGGTTGATCAAAACCTTAAGGATCATCCTACCAAAGCTTGTTCCATACAAAAAATCCAGCATAACTTATCCTTTCCGAATTATAATCTTGTTCTTGAGATAATGAGCCACAATAATGCCACAAAGATAATAGTTCCGATTCCTACCATAACAAGAATACCATTAAGCTTGGGCTTCTTAACAGGAATAGGAAGAACAAATGCAAATGCAGTAAAGAGCATTGCTGCAAAATAAATAGGTGTTATATCCCAGATAACTACGTAGTGAACCAGAAGGATAATAGGGAATATAAGAGCTGAAGATGTTACAGGAAGTCCTGAATAATACTCTCTTACTGTATCTTCCTTCTTCTGTCTTTCTTCTTCCATAACATTAAAGTAAGCAAGACGGATCATAGCAGCCAGCATGTAGATGAGCATGATAGCAAAGAACACGCTGATAAGTGGGAATCTTTCCATAAATGGAAACTTACGGAGCATAGCATAGCCGATACATGCAGGAAGCACGCCGAAAGCTACAACGTCAGTAAGTGAATCTATCTGGATTCCAAAGTTCTTCTCAACATCTGATCTGTTCTTCTTGGTGCGGGCAACCTTACCGTCAAATGCGTCGCAAAGGCCACTGAACATAAGGAAGAATATTCCTATATAAGGGTGTCCATCGTCATTAAGACACAATAATATTCCAGATCCTGCAGAGAGCAGAGATAAATATGTAAGCCAACAAGTATAATCAAAAAAACCTAACATCAGTTCTTCTTTTCCTTTCTTCTTAAATATCCAATGATAACGACAAGCAGTCCAACTATTACACTTGAATAAAACGTCATGCCCCTGCATATAAGCTCCATGGCAACAACGTTGTCAGCATTTATTATCTGACCAAGACCGTCTATCATCAGAAAGTCTGCAACACCCATCGCTCCCGGGACAGGTATGCAGTTAGAGCCAACCGTAACAAGGCACTGGATCTCCATCGCCTTGATAGCCTTTACGATCCCGTGATTAGTAGCCATAAATACCATAAAGATTACAAGCAGATATGATATTCTCTGGAGCAGATTCCACAAAAGTACCTCTGCAAGGAGCTTACCTCTTCCAAAAATGAAATCTGAGCACTCCTTATATTCTCTCATGGCATTTTCAAGCTGCGCTTTTCTTCTTTCATAATGTCTGATGACATGTATCTTAACCAAAAAGTTAAGCAGCTTATCAAATATATTATGTAAAAAAGAAGTCTTTTTGAGCAATAAAAAAAATCCAAACATGAGGCCGGCAAGTATCACGCCTCCAACTCCAACAAGTATCTTACCTGCCAGAGAAAATCCAAAGAAAATATGATGTCCAAAAAGTACAACGCATACTGCTGCAATGAGCAAAGCTGCCGTATACATAACAAGATTTATCAGAAGCATTACTGCAACCATAGACGGTGCGATACCATCTTTGATCATAAAGTAGGCGCTCGCCGGCTGCCCACCTGTTGCTGATGGCGTAATGGCAGAAAAATAAACATCTGCGCCGCCATATGTCATCCCATTTACAGCACTAACCCGGTATCCCAGTCTTCTGGCCATGCGGACAAGCGCAAAGCCTTCAAAAAAGATATATCCAAACATAGAAATAAAGGCCATAAAAAGCCAACCTTTATTAGAATCTTCGAACAGCTGTACCATAATATCGGGAGAAAAATTCTTGCTTTGCGAAACAACCGCTACAAACGTCAACACCGCGAAAACAAGAAAAAGAATCGACCATAAAACCTTATGTTTTCCCATTATCAGTACCCTTCATATATATAACAGAAATTGGTGTAATAGAGATTCTCTATATACATCATAAATATATATTTTAAATATCTATCTTAAAAAATATCTGAAAAAATCAAAATTGCTGTAAGCATAAAATCAGCATTTTATAAATGAATAAATAATTCACCGTATTGTTTATAACACATTAATAATGCTCATACAATAAGAAAGAACCAATTAAGCAAAATATGTAGATATAATGCCTCTTAACGCGCTATCTTTTAATACATCAATAAATAGTGTACAATTAAAAGGTAATTTGCTTTTAATCATTCGTTTATTTAGCTCTTGAGGTAATTTCCATTTTCAATTATTATTACTCGTGGCCCAAAAATGGGCGTAAAGGAGAATAAAATTATGTGGCTGTTTTTTGCACTGGCAACAACCTTCATATGGGGTCTTGCCGAACTATTTTATAAAAAGGGGGCCAGACCTGACGAGAAGTATGCACACCTTAAGATCTGCATCTCTGTCGGTTTTGTAATGGGACTTCATGCAGTCTTCACCCTTTTGACCAAGGATATTGGATATGATCCTGAAAACCTTATAAGGTACCTTCCTGTTTCATTCTTCTATGTTGTATCCATGGCCTTTTCATTTTTTGGAATGCGCTTCATCGAAGAATCAATCTCTGATCCTATCGAGAACACATCCGGCGCTATCGTATCTTTACTTTGCTTTTTGATCCTGGGTCAGGCAATCCAGCCTTCATCCATATCAGCTATTATCCTTATAGCTATTGGTGTTGTTGGAGTAGGATTTCTTGAAAACACAGGTTCAACCAAAAGAAGTGCTAAGCTTGGTAAAAAGATGGCAGTGATCGCATTCACTATGCCTTTCCTGTACGCTACCCTTGATGCATGCGGATCATTCCTTGATATCTTCTATCTTGATGAAGTTGAGCGTAGTCCTTTAGTAAATGTCACAGAAGAAACTATTGAAGAAGTTGCAAACACAAGCTATGAGCTTACATTTGCCTTTGTAGCTATCCTACTCTATATATTTATCAGAGCAAGAGGTGTTAAGTATGAGCTTCCCAAGCAGCGTGATAAGTTACTTGCAGCTGTATGCGAGACTGCAGGACAGTTTACTTATGTATTTGCAATGAGCGGCAATGGCCAGATCGCAGCTCCTATCCTCTCAGCTGTATGTGTTGTATCACTTTTACTGTCACGTATCTTCCTTAAAGAAAAGCTTACAAAGAACCAGTATTTCTTTATATTTATGGTAATCATCGGAATACTTATGCTTGCAGCTATCGAGGGAGATTGATCAATAATCTTTACATTTTTGAATCATAGATTCAAAAATGCAGCAATAGAGCCAATTGAGTTCGACTTCGTCGAAGGCTCTATTGCCAACCGATTCATCGAATCACGAAACACGCAGTAAATGCGCGTTTCTGTAATTTACATTTAAGAAGTCATACCTTTGATCATGACTAAGAAAACTATTCCAGGAAATCGAGGCTGGCTCCTACTCGATTACGCACGCGAACATTCCGCACTATCGTGCTCCATGTTCTTACGGCCGTCAAATGAAACAATATGCAAGCATAGTTTCGCTTGACGGCCTTGTGCTACAAAACAAGGACCTTCGCACTATACTAAATGCGAAGGTCCTTTTATTTGGAGCTTTTTATGTTATTCCAGTGGTTTACTAAAAGTTAAGCTATTACTTAGTTGTAACTTCTACAGCTGTTTCCTTTTTCTTTGCAAGGTACTTCTTAACAGCGAAGAACTCAAGACAAGCAAGGATAAGTACGAGAAGTACATCTACTGCAAACAGGATCTTTTCCCATGTAGGAAGGCCTGTGCTGATATCTGAATCATATGCACGGCTGTTAACTACAGTGTAAAGGATGTTGTGAGATGCAGCTCTCATTGCGATCACTGATGTAGCGCTTGTCTGATCTGTAACTGTTGACTGAGGTGTTGAATATGTTGCGAGCATAAGATCGCAGCCGTTTCTGATCATTCTGTCAGAATCCTGGTAACCATATCCACCGAAGTAGTCTGTCTCAGCAAATCCTCTGAAGCCCCACTCACCTCGAAGTACTGTGTTAAGGAGTGCAGAGCAAGCCTCAGCAGGCTCAACACCGATATTGTTGAAGGCAACCATTGTTGCACCTGCATCTGCGTTCTTGAATGTGATCTCAAATGACTTGAGATAGATCTCACGCATTGACTGCTCATTGAGCCATGTGCAAAGGAGTCCTGTACGGTTTGTTTCCTGATCGTTAGTTGCAAAATGCTTAACGTATGAATATACGCCCCACTCTCTTGCGCCGCTTACAGCGTTTGCACACATCCAGCCTGCAAGAACGCCATCTTCTGAATAGTACTCGAAGTTACGTCCTGCAAATGCAGATCTGTGAGTATTTGTAGCAGGAGCATACCATCCTGATACATCCATATCATTAGCCATGCGGCCAATTGACTGACCAAATGCAAGAGCAAGATCCTTGTTCCATGTACAAGCGATCATAACTGCAGCAGGGAATCCAATTGAACCCTGGCCTGTGAAGTTGTTATTGATCGAAGCAGGGCCATCACAGTCGTATGTCATAACCTTACCGATTGAATCAATAGCTGATGTCTCATATCCGCCAAGCTCGATAAGAGTGTTCATCTCTTCAACTGTCAGCTCATCGAGAAGCTCATCCCACTTAGGATCATCATATTCAAGACCGCGTAGATCTTTGAGCATTACACCATTCTGAGCACCTGTTGTAGGCATTACATCAGAATCGTTGTTGAAGTTAGTTGGATCATAGTTGGTCTCATTGTAATAGTTAGCCTTGTACTCATCAGCAAGCTCATATGAAGTAGGCGCTGCTGTAGCCTCAGCATAGTTCTTAAATCCGTCTGCACGTGAAAGGTATGTTACTTCACCCTCTGCAAACTGGAACTGGTTTGTAGCTGCGATCTCATCAGATGCGCGCTTGTTGTTTTCATCATAAACAACTGTAGATGCTACAGAAACAGTATCTGTATCGATCTTGTTGTGTGAATCAGAGTTGATAGAGATCTCATAATCTCCTGCTTCAAGGACATAGCAGCCCTCGCCATATGTATCATATGAAGCCATATCCTCAAGTGCAAAAGTAACTGTTACAGTCTCAGATGCACCAGGCTCAAGTGTGGATGTCTTAGCAAACTGGATAAGGTTTGCTGCAGACTTTTCAATACCACCATTTGTATAAGGAGGATTGTAGTAAACTTCTACTACGTCCTTACCTGCAACATCACCAGTGTTAGTTACTGTTACATCAAATGTTACGTTTGTACCGTCATTTGTGATATCTCCCATTTCCTGGGTAAATGTTGTGTAAGAAAGACCATAGCCAAATGGATAAACAACTGTAGCGTCATAATCAAAATCCATGTTACCTGCAAGGCTTTCTGCATAAGCTGTCTCATAGAAACGATATCCAACATAGATACCTTCTACATAATTAACAAATGTAGGATAAGCCTTACCGCCTTCAGCGAACATGTTATCTACACCATACTCTTCCATATTAGTGTAATCAAAATCGCCAAAGTTGTTAGCTGTAGGTGTAGCAAGAAGATCTGCTACGAATGTATCTGCTGTCTTACCAGAAGGATTAACCTTACCGGCAAGGATCTCTCCAAGTCCGTCAAAACCTGTCTGACCTGTACCAGGGCAGTAAAGAACTGACTTGATCTGTGAATAGTCATTTACAAAGCCAAGCTCCATAGCATTAGCTGAGTTAACAACTACAATAACCTTATCAAAATTAGCTGTTACTTCATCAAGAAGTGCCTGCTCTCTGTTTGAAAGCTCAAGGTATGACTTTGAAGCATCAAGGTCATCTGCCTGATCAGAGTAGCGAACACCTGAAGCTCCGAACATTCCCTCTTCTGAGAATGTATCCTCTCCATCATAAGATGTAGGAAGGTCAGCTCCCTCACCGCCTGAACGAGCGATAAAGAAAATTGCTGTATCAGAATAGTTCTTAGCATCTGTAATAAGGCTGCCATACTCTGAAACTGTAGGTTCAGGAATTGTCCAGTCCTGTCCCATCATACCAACTGTAGGTCTTGCCTGTCTCCAGCCTGTGTAGAAGTCTACAAGATCCTTGTTGTACTCAATACCTGCATCTGTAAGACCTGTAAGAAAGTCTACTGTCGGATAAGCATCAGATAATGCTCCAGAACCTGTGCCACCATAAATAGGATTTGTTGAAGACCAGCCAAATACATTGACTTTAGTGCCTTCTGCAAGAGGAAGTGCTGACTCTTCATTCTTTAAAAGAACGATTCCTTCTTCAGCAATCTCTGTACAAAGAGCTTTAGCTTCTTCGATAGCATCTTTAGAGATAGTACCGCCGCCCATTGCCATGTTTACCATTGAGTAAACAGGTCCAAGTAAAATAGAATTAACTACTACGATTACTACTAATGCGAAAACAAGCCATGCCTGCTTTCTGATAAAGCCCTTTAACGGCTTCTTAGCTTTCACCGCACAGATAGTTACGATGATCGCAAGTACTAATGCCACACCCAATATTATAAGTTGTGGAATCATTGTTTGTATTACGGCGATAACGTCCGCAATATTGATAGTTAACATTTCCCTTCTCCTTCCTCTGTGAAAAAAAATAGTAGTGGAATCTATCTCAAAGCCTTTATGGCTTTAAGTACATCACTTAGCTTCAACTTTTGGTGTTTCCGGGAAGATTATCTTGTTTACAAAGAAAAAGACAACCATTGAAACACCACCGTTAAGCACTGTTGTTCCGATGTTATAAAGCCATGCCGGAACAAACATTCCTGCAACTGCAACCCAGATACAGTTAATTGAGTTAACAATACAAGTGATCACGATAAAAGCTGCAACATACCATGCAATCTGCTTGCCGGGCTTATCATGATTTCTAAATACAAATACTTTCTGAATAGGGAAATTGATGCACTCACCAATTACCATTGCGATCATGTAGGCTGTAAAGTAAGCAAGTCCTCCATGCGCCTGATCATAGCCAAGGATATTCCAGTCAAAAGTCTCTCCTGCGATAGTAAGAGGGATACCCGGCCATCCAAATGACCTGTCTCCAAGAAATGCAAATGCTGCCGGCAAAAAAGTAAGAAGCAGATACTTAAATACCGTGATCAGATTACTTACGATCACAAACAGTCCGCCTTCACGAACCCATTTGGCAGCTGCAGGATGTTTAGCTGCAAAGCTGTTCCATAAATTCATATAATTCCTCCATATAGTCTGCTGTTTTATTATTTATATTCACAGGTTCTTTTATCCTTGAATTCTTAAATACACAGACTTACTAATCATTCCTCGTGCAAAAGTCTCTTTTCGTACTTCTTATTCGCACTCTGGTTTCTAAAGAAACCTCCGATAACTCCCGCAAGGCCCTTGAAAAAGTGTCCGTTAGCGATCGTCACTATGCTCTCAACCATCTGCCTTGAAACCATTCCGCCTGACATCTTGCTGATAGCTCTGAATGGCATGTTATAGATGAACATGATGTTAAGATCAGGAATTCCCTTTTCATAAGACTTATCAAGTTTTTTCTTAAGAACCTTATATACGAGTCTGCAAAGGCTGCTCTTAGCATCCTTCATCTGGCACAGGGCGTCGTTGATATCAAGTGGTCCAACCTTTTCTTCAGGAAGAGGTGATGCATAGAGCTTTTCGAACTCTTCGTAGTGAACGTTTCTGACCTTACCTGTCTTGTAACTAGGAAGATCATCAATGTCATAAGGAAGCTCAGTAATAGTTCCCTGTACAGAGATGTTTCCTATAAGCTTTATATCTTTTACGCTAGCACCAACGTATATCTGGTAGTCTCCACCTTCTATCTCCCATTTATTGGAAACAGTTGAGAAATAGCGGAAAGTCTTATCATCAAACGGAATCTCAACACTTACTGCCTCGCCAGCTTTGATCCAGACTTTCTTAAAGCCTTTAAGCTCTTTTTTAGGTCTTATAAGACCTGACTTATCCAAACCAACATAAAGCTGGGCTATTTCTGCGCCGTCACGCTTACCAGTATTTGTAATAGTGAACTTAACGCCGCCTTCACCTACAGTAAGGTCTGAATATTCAAATGTTGTATAGCTAAGTCCAAATCCAAAAGGAAACTGAACCGCAACCTCTGCTGTATCGTAGTATCTGTATCCAATGAAAGGGCCTTCCCTGTACTGGAGATTTCTCTTATCCTGATCTGAATAGTTAACAACTACGCTGTCTGCATATGAGAATGGATAAGACTCTGAAAGCTTTCCTGTAGGAATTTCCTTACCTGTAATAATGTCAAGAAGAGCAGATGCTCCTGCCTGACCAGTTAAGTATCCGTGAAGGAGGCCCTGAAGCTTATCTATCCAAGGCATCTTTACAGCAGATCCTGCGCTCATAACACCTACGATATGTTTGTTATATGCACTAAGCTCTTCAAGCTCCTTGATCTGATATTCAGGAATATCCATGGACATTCTGTCTGCGCCTTCGCTCTCTGCGATCTCATCAAGGCCGAAGAAGAACAGAACAACGTCTGCCTTTTCAGGATCATCCACAACTTCAAGTGCATAATTACCTATCTCTTCTGCGATAGTCTCAACCTTAGTGGAATTAACCTGTGAACTTCCTGATCCCTGATAGCGGGGCTTATTAACAAAAGGTCCTCTGAGGCATACCTTTGTGCCACCTGCAAGAGGCAGGATATTGTCATCATTTTTAAGAAGAACAGCAGAATTTATTGCTGCCTTTCTTGCTATGTCATGATGAGCTTTTTTATCAAATCCCTTTGTATGGTCATTTTCTTTAAAATAAATAGCTGCTTCGATAATAGGAAGGATAGCTCTGTCGATCTCTTCTTCAGTGATAAGGCCCTCACCCTTTGTAGCTGCCTCTATCAGCTGCCTTGCCGAATCAAGTCCCGGGTTTGGCATCTCAACGTTGGACTGGCATTTAACGCCAGCAACATGATCGTTACTTGCACCCCAGTCTGTAACTACTATTCCATCAAAGCCCCATTCGTTTCTTAAAATATCTACAAGCAAATGTTCATTTTCATTTGCATATTTACCATTTACTTCGTTGTAGGCAGACATTATCGCCTTGGCACCGCCTTCCTTAACAGCTATCTCAAAAGCTGTAAGGTAGATCTCACGAAGCGTACGCTCATCTACAACTGCATTCATTGCCATTCTGCGGTACTCACGGGAGTTAACTGCAAAATGCTTAGGACAGGAATAAATGTGCCTGCTCTGAATACCTCTTACATAAGAAGCTGCCATCTTACCTGCAAGGATTGGATCTTCACTAAAGTACTCAAAGTTTCGACCACAAAGCGGAGACCTTTTCATGTTAAGACCAGGTCCGAGAAGTACATCAACCTTCTGTGCCAGGGCTTCTTCTCCAAGTGCTGCTCCTATCTCCTCACCGATTGCCGGATCCCAGCTGTTAGCAACTGTTGCTGCTGTTGGAAAACATGTAGCAGGGAGAGATGCATTAAGTCCCAGATGATCTCCTGCCCCCTCCTGACGGCGAAGTCCGTGAGGTCCATCTGAAAATGAGATTGACTGCACACCAAGGCGTGGTATGTCACGTGATTCCCACTCATTTTTGCCACTTAACAAAGCTGCCTTCTCTATCAACGTAAGCTTTGAGATTATTTCTTTAGCGTCCATTTACATCCTCCATTTATTTCTCTATGTCCATGTAATTGACATTGATAATCTACACCATAAAAAGTCAAAAAAAATTGCCCGAAGGATAACTGGTAGAAATCCTCGGACGATTTGTAATTTTAAAATAATCTGCATATATAAAAATGGGGTTATAGAGGAGTATTCCTGAGGGCGGGGATTACTCAAGGTATAAGTGAAATTTCATATATGTAAAATCAGTAAAGCATTTAATTGTTTACAATCTTTTAATAACTTTTAGAGTGCTTTTTCGATTTATTTTTTGAAAATAATGTGATATTGTAAAAAACATGGTTAATATATGTATTGTTGAAGATGAGCTGGATGCAGCACATCTGCTGAAAAGCTATATAAATAAATATGGTGAAGCCAAGCATCAGAAGTTTGATGTAACGCATCTGTCTGATGGTATGGATCTGGTGGATGATTACAAGGGGCAGTTCGATATCATACTGCTGGATATCCAGATGAAGTTTTTAGATGGTATGGCGGCAGCTGAGAAGATACGAAAGCTTGATCCTGATGTTGTTATCATATTCATCACTTCTACTGTTCAGTATGCTGTTCAGGGATATGCGGTTGATGCGCTTGGTTATGTTCTTAAGCCGGTTCCTTATACTCAGTTTGAGCAGATCTTTGATAAGGCTATCGTAAGGGTTCAGGCCAGACAGCAGCATGTTTACATCAAGGTTTCAATTGATGATGGAAGGCAGCTTAAGCTTGATTGTAACAATGTCATTTATATTGAAAGTCAGCGCAATAATGTTATCATTCACTGCCTTGATAATAGTTATGTGACTCAGGGACCTTTAAAGAGATTTGATGAAATGCTTATGCAGCACGGTTTTAGCAAGTGCCATAACGCATATCTTATCAATCTGTCCTGTGTTCATGCGGTGCAAAAAGAGGAAGTAGTTCTTTCAAATGATGTAACTCTTCCTATCAGCCGTGCCAGAAAAAAGGAATTTATGGCTGCACTCACGGAGGATATTCTTTAAATGTATTTAGTTGAATTTATTGATCCGGCTCAGATTCAGGACACCCCAAGATTTTTTACCGCTTTAGCTGAATGGCTGGCGGTTTTTATTTATTTTAATATCTATAAGAAAAAAAGATATGACAAGATCTATGTACTCCTTCTTATCGGGACCTTTTTAGCTCAGGTCGGAGTTCAGTTTATAGCGGGTATGCTTCCGCTTGGCTTTTGGATTCCTTCTATGATAAGTGCTGTTGTACTGATGTACATATCACTGTATGTGGTGCTTGATATTAAGAAGAGTGACTGCGCAGTTCTTACAACGCACGCTTTTGTTCTTGCTGAGTTTACAGCCAGTCTCTATACGCAATTGTACGTCTGGAGTGTGTGGATCACAGGTCATAAGGGATTTATTGGATCTTTCATATGTATGGCAATAGTATATACAGCTGTTTTCGTTATATATTATCGTTTTGAAAAAGGTAATGTTCCTTCTGACAGAAATCTTAATGTCACAACCAAAGAAATGATAAGTGTTCTTGCAACAGGAATCGGTGCATTTATCATGTCAAATATCAGCTTTGTAAACAGTAGGACTCCTTTTTCTGCGACGGAAAATATGCTGTATGTACGTACACTGGTCGATTTCGGAGGGCTGCTTATGCTGATGACTGAGATGGGACGAAGGAATGAGCTTGCTCTCAAAAAAGAAAGTACAGCGATCAATCAGCTTTTCCAAAAACAGTATGAGCAGTATAAGCAGACAATAGATAATTCTGAAGCTCTTCGTAAAGAGATGCATGATATGAAGCATTATGTCATGGCCCTGAAAAACGAGGATGATCCAAAACGAAGGGCTGAAGTCCTTGCTGATATGGAACAGGCAATAGCCATTCAGGAATCCTTTATGAATACAGGCAATAAGGTTCTTGATGTAGTGCTTACAACAAAAAGTCTCCAATGCCAAAAGAAAGGTATTACTTTAAATGCTATGGTCGATGGTAAGCTCCTTTCTGATATTCATGTTAAGGACATCTGTTCCTTGTTTGGAAATATACTTGATAATGCGATTGAAGCAACCCAGCAGGTACTGGAGCCTGATAAGAGACTTATAACGCTGTCTGTACGAAGCAGAAACAGCTTTATAATAGTTGAATGTGATAATTATTCAGAAAGCGCTAATGTATGCCTTTGTAATGAACAAAAAAGAGGTATCTTCAGAAATGATAACCTGCCAAGGACTACAAAAGGAGACAGTGTAAGGCACGGATACGGTCTTAAATCAATAGCCCAGGTTGCAGAAAAGTATGGAGGTGCCATGAACTGCAGCTATGAAGAAGGTTGGTTCAAAGTTAAAGTTCTACTGGCAGCCGGAGATATATAGTAAAAATAGTATTTTTTATAAAACGGAACTATACAACTCTGAGAAAAAAACGAAAATAACATGATAAAAAGCAGACCGAAAATGATCCGATCTGCTTTTACTTTTGATAGGTTATTTATGCTTATCGATTTCTATATGCTTATCTTATATTTTCTTTTTATTTTCCTTTTCGATATTAGCAATAACAGGAAGCACAAGTCCAAGTATGATAAGAACAATAGGAGTGATTACATTAAGTGCAAATGTTGTATGATCCTTATCGTACATCTTAAGGATACAGCTTGCTAATGTAAGTGCGAAACACCAGCATCCAAAGAATATAGCAACTGCCTGATTCTTAACAAACTTGTACTCTGGATTGAACTTATCTCTAGCCTTACGAAGCATGATGTATGCAAAGAATACCCAAAGGTAACGAAGTGGCATACATACTGAATTAAGCTTTGTAAGCTGTGTAAGAACCTCAGCAGCACCAGATCCAAATGACTGAATAAGGATGATCGCGCCTGAAAGAATAGCTACCATGATGATACCGTTAACATAAGCGCCCTTGTCGTTCTGCTTAAGAAGAGCTGAAGGTATGAACTCTCTTGAATCTTCGTTATCAAGAAGCATTCTAAGAGGAGCATCAATACTGATAACAAGTGTTGAAAGCTGTCCGATCGCATTGCAGATAGCATATATGATCATAATAGCATTTCCAACATGATAGTACTCACCAAGCTTCTGGAATGCCCAATATGATCCGTTTGAGTTATAAGAATTGAAAGATTCTTCGGACTCGTTGATCACATTAGGATCAAACATCATTCCCATAGCTATTGTTCCAAGGATAGCGCATATAACTACCATGATAGCAAGTAAGATCATTCCCTTAGGGAAGTTCTTGCTTGGCTTTTCAACCTTATTTACATAAGGAGAGATCTTCTCACAACCACCAACTGCAAATACAAGGATTGAAAGAGATGTAAAGTATTTCCAGTTAAAAGTCGGGATAAGTGCCTCTTTTGTAAACTCCATTGATACAAATCCAGCATTTGGATTGATCACCGGTGCAGCGAACATCATGAGAATATAAAGAATTGACATGACGAACATAGATGTACCAGCGATTGTAGCAAGCTTCTTAAGTGGGTTAAGACCACGGGAAGCGATATAGCAAAATACAAGTAATACTGCTAAAGTAACAAGCTGAACAGCCCACGTCGGGAAGCTGTCATATTTCTCACCATTCTGGAACACAGCCCAGCTAAGAGCCTTAAGACCACCTGATGACTTTGAAGCAATATAAGTAATGTGGCATGCCCAATATGTCCAACCAGCATAGTAAGCAAGCTTAGGACCTGTAGTAGAGTGGATCCATGAGCTTACACCACCACCGGATTCCTTAAATGCTGAACCGAGTTCTCCAACCATAAGTGCATATGGAATGAAGTACAGAGCGAACATAAGAATCCAGCTGAAGATAACTTGAATTC